>DATCEN010000068.1:0-13148 GCA_036510015.1 Aestuariivirga sp. | reverse complement strand
GAACCCCTGACCCCCGGTTTAGGAAACCGGTGCTCTATCCTGCTGAGCTACCGAGACATGAAATATTCTGCTAGCATAGGTGTAGATCGATTTGAAGCAGAACAGGATAGAGGATCAAATGAGCATTAAGACAGTTGGATTGATTGGCGTGGGCCTGATGGGCCATGGCATTGGCAAGAACATATTGGCCAAGGGCTTCAAACTTAATGTGCTGGCTCATAAAAACCGTGCACCAATTGAAAGCCTTGTGGGGCGGGGTGCAGTGGAGGCCAAATCCATTGCCGATCTGGTGAAGGCTTCAGACATGCTGATCCTTGTGGTTACTGGCAGCCCGCAAGTGGAGGCCATCATGCGTGGGCCAGATGGTGTTTTCGCTCATGGCAAAAAAGGCCTAATCATTGCCGATTGCTCCACCGCTGAGCCACATTCGACCATTGCGCTTGCCGGTGAAGCCGCTGCCCTCACAATGCATTTTGTTGATACGCCGATGACGCGAACGCCCAAAGAAGCAGAGGCCGGAAAGCTAGGGCTTATGGTGGGCGGTGATGTGGCTGTGTTGGATATGATCGATCCGGTATTATCAGCCTTCGCCGATTTGATTGTGCCGACAGGTGCAGTTGGTACAGCCCATCAAGTGAAGCTCATCAATAACTTCCTCTCATTGGCGCATGCGGCCATCGCAGCTGAGGCCATCACTGTGGCGGCCAAGGCGGGTGTCGATATGGAAGCGTTGAATAAAATCATCATGGGCGGCGGTGCGGCATCGACGATGTTCGGACGTCTCATCAATGTGCCATTACATGATGATGACAGCCACGCCAAATTCACTATTCGCAATGCTAGAAAAGATTTGCGCTATTACACCAATATGACCGAACAGATGCCAGTGGCTTCATTTCTTGCTGAACAAGTCCACCAAACCTACGTATTGGCCGACACCCTGGGTTTTGGTGAGCGTTATGTGCCGCGGCTTATTACGATGATGATGGCCAATGCTGGAATGAAACCAAAAGCCTGATCAACTGGTGTAGACGCAGGCGGCCTTCACTTTTTGAGAGTTGGCTTGTGATTGCAAATCCACTGGCTTGCCATCCACCATCACGCGGAATTCATACTGTTGACCACCGTAAGTGGCGCTGACTTTAACGCCTGAATCTTGTTGGGGCACTTCAAGTGCTATGCATTGCGATTGCTGGGCTGATGACACTGGTGTTTGAGCTGCACAAGCTGCAGCGCCGCCAACCAAACACAAGCCCAATAAAACGCACCTGAACACGACCGCACTCCATCACAAGAAATGAAGCTAAGTCGGCCTATGCTTTTTAGGCTAGGGGTTTATCCCCTGTTGGTTAATGGCTGTGGAAAACTAAATCTGGGTGAGGATTGTATCTGCGCCAGACACATTCACGCCTGATGCAGTTTCAACATTGAGATGGGTGACGATACCATCTTCCACCACCATGGAATAACGGCTGGAACGAACCCCCATATTGCCAGCGCTCATATCCTTGTCGAGGCCCACGGCCTTGGCGAAAGTTGCATTGCCATCAGCCAGCATGAGAATTTTGCCCGTGGGATCAGCATGTCTGCTCCACGCCTTCATCACATGCGGATCATTCACCGTGGTGCAGGCGATAGTGGCAATACCTTTGGCTTTGATCGCTTCAGCGTGTTCAATAAAGCCGGGCAAATGGTTCATGGTGCAGGTGGGCGTGAAAGCACCCGGCATTCCGGTGAGCACCACTTTCTTGCCCTTGAAAACTTGATCAGTGGTCAATTTAATTTGGCCATCGGCGTTGAAACTAATAAATTCTGCTGAAGGTAGTTTATCGCCGACTTTGATCATGGTTTTCTCCTGAAGCACTTATTTAGGAAACCACTACCTGCTGTTCAAGGCCTTTGCCATTTGCAGCGGCGGTGATCTTCAGTTTTTCACCCTTAAGGGACTGGCCATCAGCGAGGCCATCAATTTTAAGTTTGGCTAACGTGTCAGTGATGGTGGGTTTGCGGAAATAGAGGCCGTCTGGGCCATCAATGAAAATGTCATCTAATTTTTGCGATATATTGAGAACAAGTTCACCGGCATTCTGGCTCGCTTTGGAGATAAAGTTTGCCGCACTTGGCACGCGCGCGATAAATTGTTGCATGATGCTCTCGTCGTTTACCGCCTCTGCGAGGCTTGCTTCAAATCTGGCCGGACGACAGATATTTCGACATACGCCAAAGAATGCCGATAGCTTAGCGTCTTTAACTGAGGTGGTTGGGCGCAAAATAAATACCACTTCGTCATGATAGCCAATGGCCTCACCGCTTTCGTCAGTGATGCGGATGGGCAGCGGATAGTCAATGACTAAGGGCGCTGTGCCAGTTCCTTCAAGCTTAATGAGTGGCGGAATGCCAGCCTCGCCCGGCACGCGCCAATAGGTTTTCCAGCCTGGGGCCAATTTAATGTGCAACCCGTAAATCTGTTGGCCTTCAGTTGTGGTGGTAATCAGCCGCGTTTGCCACTCAGGCGTCTCGGCCAAAGCGGGACAGATCAATGGTGTGGCGGCCAGTGCGGCAATGAATGTTCTTCTGTGCATGAGACCCATTTAAACTTAAGTTTCATCACCTGCCAATCACCTTCCTGTTAAGATCAAATAGTATTATGCTGGGCCGATGACCAAGCGCCTTTCTCTCACCGGTAAGCTTTTGATCGCGATGCATGCAGTCAGAGGTGATGATTTTGAGCGATCAGTGGTGTTCATATGTTCGCATACCGAAGATGGCGCAATGGGATTGGTGATAAACAAGCCAGCTCCGCGCCTGGTGTTTGCCGATCTCGTGGAGAAGCTCAATATCGATCAAACCTCAGAAGAGATTTTGCATTTGCCAGTGATGTTGGGTGGGCCGGTTAAACAATTTCAAGGATTTGTTTTACATAGTGGCGATTATAAAACTGACGAAAGCCTGCGCGTGGGTACGGAATTTGTCCTCACTGCAACAACGGATGTGCTGAAAGCCATTGCTGGCGGCAAGGGGCCACATTCAAAGATCCTGGCACTGGGTTACGCGGGCTGGAACCCTGGCCAGCTTGAGAGTGAAATCATAAATAATGCGTGGCTGCACTGTGATGCCGATCCCGCTCTCGTATTTGGCACAAGTCATGAGCGGCTGCATGACGCGGCATTGGCTAAGCTGGGCGTTTCTGCTGCTATGTTATCAGGTGAATCTGGACGCGCTTAATCCTTAGCGCGTTCCACGTAAGAGCCATCGGTGGTGTCCACCACGATGCGCGTGCCCACGTTGATATGTGGTGGCACGAGTGTGCGAACACCATTGTTCAACATGGCAGGCTTGAAAGATGACGATGCCGTTTGATTTTTAATTGCCGGCTCACAGTCAGTGATTTCAAGTGTCACACGCTGTGGAATTTCAATTGAGATCGGGCCATCGTTAAACAAAGCGATCTGGCATTCCATGCCTTCTTGCAGATATGGCGCTGAATCACCCACCATATCTTTGTGCAAAGGGACCTGATCAAACGACACAGGATTCATGAAAACATAGTTGTCGCCGTCTTGATACAAATAGGTGTGCATGACAGTTTCGACGAAAGCGCGTTCCATATTATCAGTGGTTTTGTAACGCACTACGGTTTTCACACCATCGGAAATGCGGCGCATATCAATCGTGGTGGTTGGTGTGCCTTTGCCGGGGTGCATGCTTTCAGCTTTGAGCACCACATAAAGCTTACCATCTTCATGTTCGATCACATTGCCTTTGCGCACGCCGGAAGCGATAACTTTTACCACGGGGAAATCCTTGAATTTTGGGATTGAAATCAGTGTTGGTGGGCCTCATAGCAGGGCGGTCATGCAAAGCCAACCCCCGCAGGATAAACCGTGGTTTCACCCCAGCCGCCATGAAGATAGGCGAGGCTTTTTGTTGGCGCGCAACCGGATTATTTCGGACGTCCGCCAGTGGATGGCGGAACGCGATTTTATTGAGGTGGATGTGCCGGCGATGCAAATCTCGCCCGGCAATGAGGCGCATTTACACGGGTTTAAGACGGAGCTGATTGGGCCGGATGGTGTGACTCATTCGCGCTATCTACACACGTCGCCGGAATTTCATTGCAAGAAGCTTTTGGCGGCGGGTGAGAAACAGATATTCTATATGGGTCACGTGTTCCGCAATCGTGAGCGAACGGCCACTCATGCAGCAGAATTTACCATGGTGGAATGGTATCGGGCTTTGGCACCTTATAAGCAGGTCATTCAAGATTGTGTGGCGTTGGTGCAACTGGCCGCCGCGGGCCGAAACTTTGAATGGCGGGAGATCAAGTGCGATTCCGATGCAGCTGTGGAATGGATGACTGTTGCAGAAGGATTTTACAAATTTGCGGGCGTGGATCTACTCCCCACCATCGGTAACCGAGACGCCCTGGCTGCGCAATCACCTGTGACGTTGCGCGGCGACGATAGCTGGAGCGATATTTTCAGTCGCATCTTAGTGGAGAAAGTGGAACCGCATTTGGGCAATGGCAAGCTCACGATATTTTATGAATATCCATCTTGTGAGGCGGCACTGGCCCGCGTATGTTCACATGATGCCCGCGTGGCGGAGCGCTTTGAGCTTTATGCAGCGGGAATGGAGCTGGCTAATGGGTTTGGTGAATTGACTGACGCCAAAGAACAACGCCGTCGTTTTGAAGAAGAGATGGAGATTAAACAGCGCATCTATGGTGAGCGCTATCCGATTGATGAGGAGCTGTTGGAAGCTTTGAGCATGATGCCGGAAGCTTCCGGTGTAGCGCTGGGACTTGATCGTCTCATCATGCTGGCCACAGGAGCGCAGAAGATTGAGCAAGTGCAGTGGTGAAATGGACTGCTGACATATGCTGACAGTAGCGCGTGTTATGACTTCTCCATCGTAACCAAGGAGAAGACCAATGCCAACACATTCATTTCTGCTTTATGTTGAAGATCCGATGAAGTCTGCTGAATTCTATGAGAAGCTACTGCGTACGCCGCCAGTTGATGTCTCGCCCGGTTTTGCGATATTTGCCCTCACCGCGCCCACCATGTTGGGCCTGTGGAAGCGCGCGGATGTTTTGCCGAAAGCGACGGTGCATACGGGAAGCAATGAAGTTTGCTTTCAAGTCGAGAGCAAAGAAATTGTTGAACAGTTTCTTGAATCCGCCAAAAAGATCGGCGCTACAGTTCTACAAGAACCCACGCAGATGGATTTCGGCTACACCTTCACTGTGGCAGACCCCGATGGCCATCGCTTACGCGTGTTTTCTGCACCATGAGTGCGCGGCGTTTCTGGGTTGGCGTGGCGGCGGCCAACCACATTGCACGTGGCGTAGCTGGCGGCTTCATGCAGGTTAATCATGGCAAGGAGGCACCGCTGAAGCGCCTTCAACCTGGAGATGTCATTGCCTACTATTCACCAGTGGAAACTTTTGGTGGCAAGGACAGCCTCAAGTCTTTCACGGCTTTGGGGCTGGTTAAGGCGGGTGCTCCATATCAAGGCGATATGGGGGAAGGTTTCAAGGCATTCAGGCGCGATGTCGATTGGTTTGAAACCAAACCAGCTTCCATCCTGCCCCTGCTGAATGAACTTTCATTTACAAAGGGCCGGCCGCATTGGGGTTATAAATTCCGCTTTGGCCTTTTCGAGATTTCGGAGAGTGACATGCAACTGATAGCGCAGGCCATGGGCGTTTCAACGCTGGCGCTGAAATCGCCTGAGGCTTAGAGTTTTTTTCAACTGGCTCTAACATGGTGCCAGATTTGGGGTATGCTGGCTCATCCTCAAATCTGGAGTCCGCCTTATGAAAATGACCACCGAAGAAGCCTTCGTAAAAGTTCTACAAGCGCACGGCATCGCCCATGCATTTGGCATCATCGGTTCAGCCTTTATGCCGATTTCTGATCTGTTTCCCAAAGCTGGAATCACGTTTTGGGACTGCGCGCATGAAGGCTCTGGTGGGATGATGGCCGACGGATTCACGCGGGCTTCTGGCAAGATGAGCATGATGATCGCGCAGAACGGGCCGGGCATCACCAATTTTGTAACGCCGGTGAAAACCGCCTATTGGAACCACACGCCGCTGTTGTTGGTCACGCCGCAAGCGGCGAATAAAACGATCGGGCAGGGCGGCTTCCAAGAAGTGGAGCAGATGGCTTTGTTCAAAGACATGGTGTGTTATCAGGAAGAAGTGCGCGACGCTTCGCGCGTGGCCGAAGTTCTCAACCGTGTGATCATGAACGCCAAGCGCCATTCAGCGCCCGCGCAAATCAACATGCCGCGCGATTATTTTACACAGGTGATTGATATTGAACTTCCGGCGATTGTGGAATTTGAGCGGCCATCTGGTGGAGAGGAGGCGATTATTGCGGCGGCGAAATTGCTCTCCGAAGCGAAGTTCCCGGTCATTCTCAATGGTGCAGGCGTTGGGTTGGGAGGAGCTATTCCGGCTTCGATGAAACTGGCCGAGAAATTGGATGCAGCCGTGTGTGTTGGGTATCAACACAATGATGCTTTCCCCGGCAAACATCCACTTTATGCAGGCCCGCTGGGCTACAACGGATCTAAGGCCGCAATGGAACTCATCCAAAAAGCTGATGTGGTGTTGGCGCTGGGCACAAGGCTCAATCCATTCTCCACCTTGCCTGGCTATGGGTTGGACTATTGGCCCAAGGACGCCAAGATCATTCAAGTGGATATCAACCCATCGCGCATTGGCCTCACCAAGAAAATTGCTGTGGGCATTGTCGGCGATAGCAAAAAAGTGGCCATAGCAATTTTGGCCAAACTTTCTGCAGGAGCCGGGGATCATGAACGCAAGATGCGCAAGGATCTCATCGCCACGACAAAATCTAAATGGGCGCAGCAGCTTTCATCGATGGATCATGAAAACGATGATCCCGGCACCACTTGGAATGAGCGCGCACGTGCAGCCAAACCAAAATGGATGAGCCCGCGCATGGCCTGGCGCGCCATTCAAGCGGCACTTCCGCGAGAGGCGATTATTTCATCAGACATCGGCAATAACTGTGCCATCGGCAATGCTTATCCAACCTTTGACGAAGGCCGCAAATATCTGGCACCCGGCCTGTTCGGCCCCTGCGGTTATGGCCTGCCATCGGTGGTGGGCGCTAAAATCGCCTGCCCCGATGTACCGGTGGTTGGCTTTTCAGGCGACGGTGCCTTCGGCATTGCCGTCACAGAGCTCACCGCCATCGGCCGCAAGGAATGGCCCGCGATTACGATGATCGTGTTCCGCAATTATCAATGGGGTGCCGAGAAGCGCAATTCAACTTTGTGGTATGGTGATAATTTCGTGGGCACGGAGTTGGATGAGCAGGTGTCTTATGCCGGCATTGCCAAGGCCTGCGGGCTGCAGGGCATAGTGGCGCGCACGATGGATGAATTGACGGCAGCACTGCACAAAGCAATTGAAGATCAGATGAAGCATGGAAAAACCACATTGATTGAGGCCATGTTGAATCAAGAACTGGGCGAGCCTTTCAGACGCGATGCGATGAAAAAGCCGGTGCAGGTGGCGGGGATTAAAGCGAGTGATATGAGAAAGCAGGATTAGGCCTTGAAGCAAATCTTTATCATTGATGGAAATACAATTGAGAACCTCGATGGGTTCTATGAGGAAATATCCAGCAAGTTGCCGTTGGATGGCAGGTGGGGTCGCAACCTCGATGCTTTTGATGACATCTTGGGTGGTGGGTTCGGAACGCCTGATGGTGGGTTCATTGTTCAATGGATCAATTCGGAGAAGTCTCGGGAAAAGCTTGGCCATACCGAAACCGTTCGAGTGCTCGAACGCCGACTTCAGACTTGCCATCCTTCAAATATGGAAGCGGTAAAGCGTGCCATGGCAGTCGCAAAAGAGGGCAATGGCCCCACAATCTTTGACGACTTGGTTGAAATAATCAGAAACCATGGGATGGGTGGCAGTGATGCGGGCGACGGTATTGAACTTTATCTGAGCTGATCGATTTGCATCGCGCAGTGCGTCTCTAATTCGCACAATAAGCGCTTGACTTAGAGTTCACTCGAAGTCCTATGGCGTTAGATGTTCAAAACGGAATAGGTTTCGTGAAGATTGGTGAACTGGCGGACAAGTCTGGCTTCTCGGCGCATACGTTGGGTTATTATGAGAAGATCGGGTAATTGCCGCGCGTGGGCAGAACATCCGGCCAGCGTGACTACGGTGTGGAGACTCTTGTGTGGCTTGCCTTCATTGCACGCCTCAAAGCCATGGGTATGCCACTCTCGGAGATGATCACCTATGCTCGCTTACGGGTCAAGGGATCTGCAACACTTTTGGCGCGGCGGGATTTGTTAGCCACGCACCGCAAACATGTGAAAGCTCAAGTCGCGCTGCTGCAGGAGAGCCTTTCTGTTCTGGACAAAAAGATTGCGTACTATGGCGCAGAACAGAGAAAGGTTGATAAAAATGGAAATTCAAAATGAGACACGTCATGCGCGCGGGTTGAGGTTGCTCTCTGCGGTGGATGGCCGCGGGAGCGAAGAAGTGGTTGCCAAAGTGGCCGCCATATCGCCAGATTTCGCCCGTTGTCTTGTAGAATTTCCGTTTGGTGACGTTTACGCGCGCAGTGGGCTTGATCTCAAGCAGCGCGAAATTGCAACCATTGCTGCACTGGTGGCACTTGGCAACGCGCTCCCGCAGTTCAAGGTGCATGTAGCGGCTGGCCTTCATGTGGGGCTGACGCGCGGTGAAATTCTCGAAATCATTTTTCAAATGGCGGTCTATGCGGGCTTTCCGGCCGCGCTGAATGGGTTGTTTGCCGCACAGGAGGTATTTACCGCTGAAGACGCCAAAGCGGCATAAACGCGCTGAGAGTGATTGAATAGACTGCAGGCTTTAGACTAAATTCGGTGGGAAGCCCATGGAGGTTACCATGTTCAAATATATTCTCGCCTTCTGCGTTCTCCTTCCCACGGCAGCTTTTGCCGATAAGATTGATGGTTCATGGTGTTCGGCCAATGCGCGGGTGGATATCAATGGGCCGCATATTTCGCTTGGGGGTAAGCCTGCATTTGATGGCCAATATGCGCGCCATGAATTTCACTACACGGTGCCAGCGGGCGAAGAACATGCGGGTGATCAGATCTACCTGAAACTACGCGGCGAGGAAGATATGACATCCTTCACCATCAAGGATGGCAATGCGGTTGATCCTATTGATTGGAAGCGCTGCAAAGAAACGAGTTGAGGTTGCGACCACTTCCAAAATAAGAAAGGCCGGATCGAAATCCGGCCTCTCAGAATTTTACTTGAGAAAAACTTATGCGGCTTCTTCGGAGCTGTCGTCTTCGACTTTTTCGGCAGCACCGCGCTTGGCGTTGCGGGCGAGATATTCTTCAAGCTCTCTGATGCACTGATCTTCATCAACTTTACGAACCGCTGCCAATTCGCGTGCGAAGCGGGCTAACGCCTGCTCAAACAACTGACGTTCAGAATAGCTCTGCTCTGGCTGGCGCTCTGAGCGATAAAGATCGCGAACAACTTCGGCCACTGAGATCATGTCACCCGAATTGATTTTTGCATCATATTCTTGGGCACGCCTGCTCCACATTGTGCGCTTGATACGGGCGCGGCCACGGATCACTTTCATCGCACCTTCAATCATCGTGCGGTCAGCCAAATGGCGCATGCCTTTTTGTTCTGCACGATTGGTTGGCACTTTAAGGCGGAGCTTTTCTTTTTCAAAGTCGACAATGTAAAGCTCAAGCTTTACGCCAGCGATTTCTTGTTCTTCGACGTTAGAAATTTTGCCTACGCCATGCGCAGGATAAACCACCAACTCGCCGATCTTGAAATGGATTTTCTTAGGCGTTGGCGCTGCGGCAGCCTTCACGGCTGTGGCTGCAACCGCAGGTTTTGTGGCAATTGGAGCTGGTTTTGCAGCGACCTTAGGGGCGTGCGCAACGGGCTTGGTCACAGGCTTAGCTGCAGCGGTTTTTGCGGCAGGCTTATGAGCGACAGCTTTGGCAGCAGGCTTCTTTGGCGCAGGCTTAGCCTTCACAGGATGCTTAATCTTAAGCTTTACCTTTTTAACAGCTTTGGCCGGAGTTTTTTTGGATTTGGGCATGTGTCTAATCGCCTATTCATCTGTCATCGCCAGCAACCCGTTGATCGGGCGTTAAAAAATCCGAGCTTGAAAAACCCGGACTGCCAGCAGATGGATTGTTGAGTGAAACAACATGTAGCACAGATTTGTGGATTTTTAAAGGCGTTTAGTCCGTACACTGTCGAAATTTGTTAACAAGTCGCCATCGTGGTTAACGGCGAAGGGCTGGGAATCGGAATGAAATCAATCACCTTCACCGGGATTTGGTGACAAAAGCGCCAGTTTATCGGGCTTACCATCCCACTCTTTGCCATCGGCTGGGCCATCACGCTTTATGGTGATGTTAGGCCAAATAGCGGCATATTCGGTGTTTAGGGCCAACCACTTATCTAGGCCAGGCTCGGTGTCTGGTTTGATGGCATCGGCTGGGCATTCAGGCTCACACACGCCGCAATCAATGCATTCGTCAGGTTTAATCACCAACATGTTTTCGCCTTCGTAGAAGCAATCCACGGGACAGACTTCAACACAGTCCATATATTTGCATTTGATGCAGTTGTCGGTGACGATATAGGTCATGGCAATCCATAAAGTTATAAGTTGTGCTGCCTGATAGCAGGCCTTTTGGCCTTATGCATCTTGATTTTGAGTGGTGGGGTTTTCTGCCACATCCTCATAAAGCAACTGGGCTTCACTGGCTGGGCCTCGGCGGGGGGCTGCGCCAAGAATTTTAATCACGCGTACACCGGAATAAAGGGTGAGAGTGAGCACATCGCCGGGCTTGAGGGCATGACCGGTTTTTGAAACTCTTACGCGGTTGAGGCGCACATGCCCACCTTCAATCAGGGCATCTGCGTCTGAGCGATGTTTCACAATGCGCGCATAGACCAGCCATTTATCAAGGCGTTGATTCAGGCTCAATTCCCCTTCATCTGCTCTTTCAGGACCATCAATTTGGCGAATGGCGAATTGGGATCAATGGGCTTTTCAGGCGCAGGTGGTCGCGCCTCAATTTTACGCTCTGGCTTGCCGCGGTGTTGCCCGTTGCGCTTACCCTCACGAGCGACATGAGGTTTGCGCTCAAACTTAGGCTTGTCACTCTTGGGGCGCTCCACGCGCTCCGGCTTGACGCGTTCAGGTTTGGCACGTTCAGGCTTGGCACGGAATGGGCCTGTATCTTTTGGCCACCAGACTTTGACATCCGTGAGTTCTGGCATGAGATCTGGCACTTCGAGCGGGGCGGGAACTTGCGGATCTTCAACGCCAGTCTCTGTTCGTTCGGGGGCAGCACTTTCAGCAACCGCTTCAACTGGCACATCTGCGGGTGGAGGAGCTGGCACTGCCGAAGGTGCTGCAATCAGATGTGCTGGCTTTGGCATTTGTCTGGATTGAAAATTGTAGCCCAAACTGACGAGAATCTCGTCAAACTCTTCACCCGAACAGCCAACCAGAGACATCATATCAGGCACAATGGTGAAACCACCTCCCTCAACACTGCCAGCGGGGCGCTGTTCAGTATCAATGCGCGGCTTCCAGAACACCCGGTCGCGGATCAGATCAGCCAAGCGCTCTACCATATCAACGCGCACAACACGCCGCCCGCAGACGCGGTAACCCACAATACGGTAAAAGCCTTCGGGCAAAGCCGGATCAGCCGCAGCTGAGGTCAACCCATTGGCTGGAGCTGATGGAATACTGCCTTCGCCCTTATGGGATGACAACCACCACAACAACAGGCGCAGATCGGTGGCTGCGGGCTTCAGTAAGGTAGGCAAGAACAAGTGATAGGCCCCAAAGCGCACGCCAAACCCGCGCAACTTGGCACGGGCTTCTTGCGACAAGTTTTTGACTTCGCTTGCCACTTGCTCACGCGGCAAAATGCCATAGGCCTCGGCAATGCGAAATGCCATGCCGCGAGTTTCAGCGTCAAATCCTTCGGCTTCTTCGAGTTTGAATAAAGGTTCCAACACACTGGCTAAATGGCGCTGCACAAATTTTTGTAAACGTTCACGCACTTCTTCGCGCAGATGCACGGGCAGAAGATCATCGGCAATGGCCTCAACGCGCGGACGCAGCACGTGATCGCCAACGTGAATGCGCCCCACCGCATGCCCATGCCAAAGCACATCGCCTAGCCTGGAAAGTTTAAGCTCTGTATCAGGCGTTGCGGCCAAGCCTTGGGCGCGGGCGGTGATTTCAGTGGTGACGGCGGCAACACTTGCGGCCTTTAGCGCCTGTTGTTCGGCACCAGCGGCGGTGGCATCCGCCTTAAAGATAAGGCCTTCAACACAGCCGACGAATTCACCCTCAACGCGAACTTCGCCACCCGCTTCTATATTCGTCATTAGGCCTTCCTTCTTTGCCAAGCGGCGCAACAATACACTGGTTCTGCGATCAATGAAACGCTGAGTTAGTCTTTCATGCAATACATCTGAGAGCTTGTCTTCAATTTCCTTGGTGCGGGATTGCCAATAATATGGTGCCTTTAGCCAGTCGGCGCGGTGCGCAATGAAGCTCCACGATCTGATATGTGAAATTCGCGTCGATAATGTGTCAATGCCGCCTTCAAGGCTTTCGCAATGCTTAAGTTGTTTAGCAAACCAATCTTCAGAAACATGGCCATCACCTGATTGCAGAAATTTTATGAGTTGCAAAACCAGATGGGCATGTTCAGCAGGAGAGATGTTGCGGTAATCCGGCAGTTGGCAAACTTCCCAGGCGCGCATCACGTCGCGTTCTTTCGTAATGAGACTTAAGGTTGCCTCATCGCGGCAAATAGCTTCCAGAGCTATAACATCTGCGGCATTTTGGGCGCGGGTGAGGCCATGTTTATTGGGCAAATGGCCCAGCGATTTGCGAAGGCCGTCAAGCGAGCGAAAATCCAATTCACGGTTGCGCCATTGTAGAACGCGTAGCGGATCAAAGTTATGATTTTCTAACTGATCAATCACCTCTTGCTCAAAGGGATCGGCCTCAGCCGAAACCCCAAAGGTGCCATCATTCATATAGCGCCCAGCGCGGCCGGCGATCTGGCCAAGTTCT
>DATCEN010000067.1:0-3772 GCA_036510015.1 Aestuariivirga sp. | reverse complement strand
GTCAACAAAATAGGCACATCCGCACAGCGGTTGGACGCTGTGCAAAAAGCGTTGGAAGATGCGGGCATGCCTACAAATATCCTCACACGTTTCCCGCATGAGTTTTCCGGTGGGCAGCGTCAGCGTATCGCTATCGCACGCGCAATTGCATTAGAGCCAGAGTTTATTTTACTTGATGAACCGACGTCTGCGCTCGATTTATCAGTGCAAGCGCAGATCATTGAGCTCTTGCGCAAATTGCAACGCGAACGCGGACTATCGTATCTCTTCATCAGTCATGATCTCAAAGTTGTGCGCGCACTGTGCCACCGCGTAATCGTCATGCAGAACGGCAAAATTGTAGAACAGGGTATGGTTGCCGACGTTTTGAATAACCCACAAACCGAATATACCAAGCGGCTGGTTAGTGCCGCTTTTGAAATTGCAGCATAGGAGCTTCACATGAGTGCTAATCCCCGCATTGCCTTTATCGGCGCTGGTTCAACTGTTTTTATGAAGAATATCGTTGGTGATCTTTTGCAGCGTAAGGCGCTGGGGGGTGCCACCATAGCGCTGATGGATCTTAATCCTGAACGCCTCAAGGAATCAGAAATTGTTGCGGGTAAGATTATTTCGACGCTTGGTGTGAAAGCTAAATTGGAAACTCATTCCAATCAGCGCAAAGCATTAGACAAAGCGGATTTCGTAGTCACGGCTTTTCAAGTTGGTGGCTATGAGCCTTGCACTGTCACTGATTTTGAAGTGCCGAAAAAATATAAGCTGCGCCAAACAATTGCAGACACGCTTGGTGTGGGCGGCATTATGCGCGGCCTTCGCACTGTGCCGCATTTGTGGAGCATTTGCGCCGATATGATGGAAGTCTGCCCTAATGCCATTCTGATGCAGTATGTGAATCCGATGGCCATTAACACTTGGGCCATCTCTGAAAAATTCCCCAAGATTAAACAAGTTGGCCTGTGCCATTCTGTGCAAGGCACAGCCGATGAGTTGGCGCGTGACTTGGATATTCCAATTGGAGAAATTCGCTACCGCGCCGCTGGTATTAATCACATGGCGTTCTATTTACAGTTTGAACACCGCCAGAAAGATGGTTCGTATCGCAGCCTCTATCCTGATCTTCTCAAGGGCTACCGCGACGGGCGCTTTCCCAAGCCCTCGAGCTGGAACCCTCGTTGCCCCAACAAAGTGCGCTATGAAATGCTGACGCGGCTTGGTTATTTCGTCACAGAAAGCTCTGAGCATTTCGCAGAATACACACCCTACTTCATCAAGGAGGGGCGTGAGGATTTAATTGAGAAGTTTGGCATCCCTCTTGATGAATATCCGAAGCGTTGTGTGGAACAGATCGCACGCTGGAAAAAACAAGCCGAGGAATATAAAAGTGCCGACAAGATCGAAGTGAAGGCAAGTCACGAGTATGCGTCGTCCATTATGAACTCGGTTTGGACTGGTGAACCATCGGTTATCTATGGCAATCAGCGCAACAATGGCTGCATCACATCGCTGCCAGATAATTGCGCGACTGAGGTGCCTTGTTTGGTTGATGATCGTGGCATTCAACCAACTTTCGTTGGTGCCTTGCCGCCACAACTCACAGCACTCATTCGCACCAATATCAATGTGCAAGAACTGACGGTGCGAGCACTTGTTGAGGAGAACCGCGAACATATCTATCACGCGGCTATGATGGACCCGCACACAGCAGCTGAACTTGATCTGCAACAAATCTGGGATTTGGTGGATGATCTTTTGGTTGCGCATGACAAGTGGTTGCCCGAGTTCGCACGGGTACATAAGCCGATGAAAGCCGCAGAATGAGTGAGCCTTCACAAAAACGTTTCGTGATTGTTGGCGGCGGCACGGCTGGCTGGCTTGCAGCCATGATGATTCAGGACGCGTTAAAGCGCCAGAATTTTAAGGCGCGTGTCGCGGTGGTTGAATCCTCTAAAATTCCAACGGTTGGTGTGGGTGAAGGAACGACTGCGGTCTTTCGCCAGATGCTCAAGTATTTCGGTTTTGATGAGTTTGAATTTCTGCGTGAAACCGATGCCGCCTTCAAGCTGGGCATCAGACACAAAGAATGGCGACGCAAGGGCCATAATTATTATGGCCCGATCGATGATCCACATCTTGTTGTTGAGCCGTCCATTGAGCGGCCGCAATCCTATCTCGATATTTTTGCGGTGGCTGCTGGAAGGCCTGTTACTCAAGCTCATCTTTTTGAATATTTGCTTGAACAAAAGAAAAGCCCCTATGCCCGCAAGGCGGATGGCTCATTCATTCCTGTTGGCCCCTATCATCACGCCTTTCATTTTGATCAATCATTGGTTGGAAAGTATTTTGCCAAAAAATCCAAAGGTGTTGAAATACTAGACGCACAGGTCGTTGGTGCACGGAAAAATGCACAAACTGGCAACATCGAAGCACTGCTCACTGATGATGGCCAATCTATCGAAGGTGACTTCTTTGTCGATTGCACGGGTTTCAGACGATCTTTGATCGCCAAAGAGATGGGCGCCAAATGGATTTCCTATGCCAATAATTGGCCAATCAATCGCGCCATGCCATTCTGGGTTGATTTGAAAGAGGGCGAAGAAGTTGGACCATATACGCTTGCTTGGGCGCGTAACGCGGGCTGGATGTGGGGAATTCCCACCCAGAAGCGCATCGGATATGGTTATGTTTATTCAGATCAATTTCTTTCTCCTGATGCCGCGCAAGCTGAAATCGAAGCAGCGCTCGGCCATAAGATTGAGCCACGCAATGATATAAAACTGGACGTGGGACGGTTGGAAAATGCTTGGGTTGGTAATTGCATCGCGTTTGGCTTGTCCTCCAGTTTTCTTGAACCACTGGAATCCACATCAATTCACGGAACCATCGTGCAGCTCATGGTTTTCACGAATTTCCATCTGAAAAATCCAACAGAAATAAGCGACGAAAGTCGCACTACATATAACGCGTTTGTGGCTAGGCAAGTTGATGAGTTCCGCAACTTCATCAACATGCATTACGTTACAGAGCGTGATGACACGCCATTTTGGCGGCACGTAGCTAAGAACTGTATCAGGCCGGAAACGAAAGAGCGTCTTGCCCTGTGGCAAACGAAAATGCCGGATTATGAAGATTTCGTTCCGCTGCCCGGAAGATTTGCGCATGTGGAACAAACATTACACTATCCGGTTTTGGACGGATTGGGTTTACTGAATCAAAAAGTCGCACGCGAATATATGGCCGCGACACCGGGGCTGACTGAAAAGGCGCGCGCTGCGGCTGACAGCCTCACAAACGAATACCGGGCCGCTGCACCAAGTGCGCTGGGCCACAGAGAATTTTTACAATCATTGTAGGAGGTCGTTATGACATTCAAAATTGCCATTATCGGCGCTGGTTCTATCGGCTTTACCAAAAAATTGGTGAGTGACATTTTATGTGTACCAGAATTTGCGGAAGTTGAAATCGCACTCACTGACAACAACCCGCATAATTTGGATATGGCCAAACAGATTATTGAGCGACTTGTTGCGACTAATAATTTGCCCACCAAAATAACCGCCACAACTGATCGCAGGCGTGCATTTGATGGCGCAAAATATGTGATGAACTGTGTTCGTATCGGCGGGCTCGAGGCTTATGCGGGGGATGTGAACATCCCGCTCAAATATGGCATTGACCAATGTGGGGGTGACACGATTTGCGCAGGCGGCATAATGTATGGCCAGCGCACCATGCCGGCCATGTTAGATTTCTGCAAAGACATGCGCGAAGTGGC
>DATCEN010000066.1:0-2993 GCA_036510015.1 Aestuariivirga sp. | reverse complement strand
GCGCAAGGATTTAAGCATCTGCCTTACAGAAGCCCGCAAGAACGGGGCAAAATTGCCAGTGACGGCTTTGGTCGATCAATTCTATGCCGATGTGCAAGCGATGGGCGGTAGCAGGTGGGATACATCGAGCTTGATCAAACGTCTTGCCTAACGTCAACTAAGTTTTGAGCTTCTTCGCCATATCTAGGGCGAAGTAAGTCAAAATTCCATCTGCGCCAGCGCGCTTAAACGCCATCAGGCTTTCGGCAATCACTTTGTCACCGTCCAGCCAACCACGCTCGATGGCGGCCATTAACATCGCGTATTCTCCAGACACTTGATAAGCAAAAGTGGGTACCGAAAATTCGCGCTTTACGCGCGATACGATATCAAGATAGGGCATGCCCGGCTTCACCATCACCATGTCGGCACCCTCTGTTATATCCAAAGCGACTTCACGCAGCGCTTCGTCGCTATTAGCTGGATCCATCTGATAAGTGAGTTTGTCGCCCTTTAGTAGATTGCCAGAACCAACCGCCTCACGGAAAGGCCCATAAAAACCAGAGGCATATTTGGCAGAATAGGCCATGATCGCCACATCTTGAAAGCCAGCCGCGTCCAGCCCTTGGCGTATGGCCCCGATGCGTCCGTCCATCATGTCCGATGGGGCTATCACATCGCAGCCTGCCTTTGCTTGCACCACGGCTTGTTTGACCAGCGCCTTCACACTCTCATCATTCAGGATGATGCCGTCTTTCATAATGCCGTCATGGCCATGCGATGTGTAAGGGTCTAACGCCACGTCACACATAATGCCAATCTGCGGCACAGCTCCTTTGATTGCGCGCACGGCGCGGCACACAATGTTTTTAGAGTTGAACGCCTCACTGGCAGTTTCATTGCGCAATTTAGCATCAGTGTTGGGAAATAATGCGATCATGGGGATGCCGAGGGTCGCCGCCTCTTTTACTTTTTCGACAGCCACATCAATCGACAGACGGTTAACCCCAGGCATGGAGGAGATCGGCTCTTGCTTGCCTTCGCCTTCAATGACGAAAATTGGCCAAATGAGATCAGTCGCGCTCAACGTATTTTCGCGAACCAGATTGCGCAGCCAAGGTGTGCGGCGGTTGCGGCGTAAGCGTGTTGTGGGAAAATGCGGAGTTGGTGTTGTCATGGTGGTTTTAATAGGCGGCGGCGTTGGCTTTGGCAAACTCGCACGGCTTTTACGCAGAGTTGAAGTACAGACTCGATTGTTTAACCACGCTCCGAAACTAGCAATTAGGGCTGTTTTTCAGGTTCTTATCAACTCTAATCGAATTCAAACGTATTTTGCTAAAATATAACAACAAATTTACCCAGACTCTTCAGCCCAGCTTAACACGGCGGGCGTAATTTGACATCACAAGCCCGAACCCACCCAACAAGAGGTAGGTCAGGCAAACAGGAAAACAGAGGTGTCACTATGAGTATGATCTCAGTTGTGGGGGATAAGCACGACGGCAATGTTGCGCCGGGTGTAACTATTAAAGCAAAATATCTGCAATCGCTGACGCTGATTGAGCGTTTGCATCGCCGCTTGCTCGATGTGATCAAGGATGACTTTGATCGATCAGGCGAAAAGGAAGTTAACCCAGTTCAGGCCTTGTTGTTGTTCAACATTGCCGACGCTGAATTGACTGCAAGCGAACTCAAAACGCGTGGCCATTACCAAGGTTCAAATGTTTCTTACAACTTGAAGAAGTTGGTGGAGATGGGCTTTGTCAACCACGAACGTTCAGTCGCTGACAAGCGCTCTGTTCGTATTAGCCTGACCGAGAAGGGTGAAAATATCCGTGCCCGTGTTGATGCGCTCTATAACCGACAGCTGACGGCGATTGAGCAAGTCGTTGGCCTCAACAATGATGAGTTTGAAAAACTCAATCGTTCGCTGGCACGTCTTGAACGTTATTGGACCGATCAAATTCTCTATCGTCTTTGATAGAAGCCTAAACTCAGGAGAGCGGCAAAAGAGCCTGTTCGCGTTTGTCACCAACGCGGGCGGGCTTTTTGCTTGCCTAATTCTTCGACACTAACTAATGCGCTGCACGTTAGGCCAAGTTGCGAACAGCAAGCTGCGGAGAGGTGGCAGAGTGGTCTATCGCGACGGTCTTGAAAACCGTAGGGGGTGCAAGCCCTCCGGGGGTTCGAATCCCTCCCTCTCCGCCATTAACTCGCCGACATTAACCAAATAGCGTTGTGCAGGGGTCACAGGACTAAATTTTGTCGGATTTGCCCTGTTAATCTTCATTAAAGTATGATTCTGATTGCCATGTTGTTTTGACCTAGCCCAAAAGGCTTGGTAGAGGCTGTGGCGAATTAAGTATTTAGAGGTTGCGGAAAAATGGGTTTAGTAATGCGGATAGCGCGTAGATCCAGCTTTATGGCTGGTTTGGCGATTGTGGTTTTCGTGCCTGGTAATGTTTTAGCGCAGACCGCTTCTAGTGCGTTGTTTGATCCGCTGGGAAAACAAGAAGCCCCCTTAAAGCTTGCAGGGGTTCCAACAACCGTGACTGAGGTTGTTGCCGGCCAAAACCAGATGCCGATGCTGCAATCCAATGGTGAGAAACTGCTGACGGAAGATTCCGCCAAATACCGCGCTATCATTGCCTCGGGTGGCTTTGTGAAAGTGCCAGGATTTGCCTTCAAGAAAGGTGACGAAAGCCCCAATGTAGGCATTTTGAATCAACGGTTATTCCAAGAGGGTTATTTGCAGGTTGAAGGAACCCAAGGCCAATTTGCCAATGTGTTCACTTCCGCAACCAAAGACGCACTCAGTCGCTTTCAGAGCAACCATGGCCTATTCGTAACAGGAAAAATGGATGCGTTCACTTTGGCTGAATTGAATGTTCCAGCCGAGCAACGCTTGGCCACGATTGAGGCCAACATTCCACGCTTGGCGACCTATGAAGTTGGTTTGGGTGATCGTTACATCGTGGTCAACGTGCCCGCTCAACAACTCGAAGCCGTTGCCG
>DATCEN010000065.1:0-5083 GCA_036510015.1 Aestuariivirga sp. | reverse complement strand
GTGGATTCACCAAAGAGTTTGCGCTTGAGCTCTTCGAAGTGCGTGAACTGTTTGAAACTCGCTCAGCAATTGCCTTCACTAGTCAATCTGAGAGCTCACCGGCTTGGCAGAGTCTTAGAAAACTAGAGAAAGAGCATAGGTCGCTTTTGAAAGAAATTTCAAACCGCTATCATGACTTTTCTGATCTTGATGATAGATTTCATCGCCTCATTAATAACGCTTCAAACAACCGGTTTATCGTGGATTTTTACGACATTATTTCTTTGATCTTCCACTATCATTACCAGTGGAACAAGGCCAATGAGAAGCAACGCAATCGTGCCGCAATTCTTGAACATCTTGACTACATTGAATCACTTTTGAGCCGTGATCCGCAGCGCGTGCAACTGGCCTGCAAGAGCCATCTCAACTCCGCGCGCAAAACACTTCTCGCTTCGATTAGTATTCAATCGCCCACTACTGAAGAACAACAACAATGAGTAAAAAGACATTTATCAGTGTTGGCGAATGTATGGCGGAGCTACAGGCCGCGAATGATGGCCTCTACCGGCTTGGTTTTGCTGGCGATACTTTGAATACCGCTTGGTATATGAGGGCTTTGACAAATACGTCAAATGTATCGGTAGAATATTTGACGTCGATTGGTACTGATCAGCTGTCACAAAAAATGTTGACGTTTCTCAAAGCGGGCGGCATTGGAACGCGCTTTGTTGATGAGATTAAAGATCGAACTGTCGGTCTATATTTAATCACACTCACTGGCGCGGAGCGTAACTTCACCTATTGGCGCAGTGCTTCCGCCGCAAGGTTGCTCGCCGAGGATGAGAGGGCTTTGCGCTCTGCTCTTGGGAAAGCTGACGTCATCTATTTTTCCGGTGTAACGCTCGCAATCCTTTCGCCCAAGCATCGCAAGATATTTTTGGGGGTGCTGCGTGATATGAAGAAGCGTGATGTGATGATCGCATTTGATACAAACACACGCCGCAGGCTTTGGCCATCTGATGCGGCGATGAAAAATGCGATGATTGAAGCCTACAAAGTTTCAACACTTGCACTGCCAACTTTTGATGATGATCGCGCAGTATTTGGCGATGATACTCCGGCTGAAACAATCAAGCGAATTGCAGGTTATGGCGTGCGCGAGATTGTTGTGAAAGATGGTGAAAATCCCTGCTTTGTTTTGGCAAATGAAAAGCTGATTTCTGTTACGCCTGAAACAGTAGCAGGTGTGGTCGATACCACCGGTGCCGGGGATAGTTTCAATGCGGGCTATATCGCAGCGCGGTTGGCCGAAAAAAGCCCTGAGTCAGCCGCAAAATTTGCCCACCGCGTGGCGGGGCGGGTTATTTGTGGGCGTGGAGCACTTCTCGATATGGCTGGATTTAACGATTTGGCGTTGAAATGACACAAAGCAATTTGTTTATGCGAGTTCACTCAAAGCCATCGCCAAAACGATGATTACGCCTTTGGTGATAAGTTGAATGTCAAGCGTCACATTAAGAATGTTCATGCCGTTGTTTATGACGCCAAGAAAAATAACGCCCATGAGTGTTCTTCCTATCGAACCTTTGCCACCCATAAGGCTGGTTCCGCCCAGAACAATTGCTGCGATCACATCAAGTTCAGTGCCAAACTCGCCGTAAACTGCCGCCGAAGTATGCACTTGCGACGATTGCACGATGCCAGCCAGGGCCGCACCCATTCCAGACAATCCATAAATTGCTATTTTTGTTAGGCGAACACGGTGCCCACTGAGATAGGCTGCGCGCTCATTTTCGCCGATGCCCGCAACCATCAAACCAATGGGTGTTCGCTTTTGAACAAACATTACGGCACCCGCAAACACGAGAAGGAGAATGATCGAGAATGAAATCCCACCGATATGCCCAGTGCCGATAAACGTGAATGCGTCTTGATCGCGGATCAAGTGCCATTCGGGACCACCCCAAATCAAAGCCAATCCCCGAACGACACTCAACATCGCAAGCGTGACTATGATCGGCGGCAAGCCGAAAATGGAAATTAGTGTGCCATTTATCGTTCCAATCAAAATTCCAACGCCTAAGGCGGCCGCGATTGCTATGGGCAAACCTAGTCCAGCATCCATTGCGAAGAAGGCCGTAAGACCAGAGATAGCCAACACTGGCCCAACGGAAAGATCAACACCACCCGTCATGATCACAAAGGTCATGGCCACGGCCATGATACCAATCAAATTCATTTGGTGAATGATGCCAATGAGATTCTCTGGTTTGAGAAAGGCCGGTTCGGCAATTGAAAACATGGTGACGATAAATAAAATCGCTAGCGGCAAGGCATAAGGAGCCAGCTTGCTCAACGTCGCCGATGACTTCAAATTCCAGCGCGCAATCATTGGGCCGCGCCTCCAATTTCGCCAATAATTTCAGACAGAGTGGTCTTGTCTGCATCATGGATTGCAACCAAACGACCAGACACCATAACGGCAATGCGGTCTGAGATGGTCATCACCTCTTCGAGATCTGATGACACCACCAAAATCGCAGCACCTTTGTCGCGCTCAGCACGCAGAATGGCATAGATCTCTGCTTTGGCACCAACATCAACGCCGACAGTTGGTTCATCAAGCAGCAGAATTTTTGGTTTGAGATTAAGCCATTTTCCCAACAACACTTTCTGTTGGTTTCCGCCAGAGAGTAGCCGCACTGGTTTGATTGGGTCAGGTGGTTGGATGTTGAGATCAGCGATCATCTCGCCCGTGGCTGAATAAATTTCCTTGTGCTTCAACAAACCAAATTTGTGGAACTTACGCAGCGTTGCCATGACCAGATTGTTGCTGATCGAAAGGCCCAGCATGAGTCCTTCGCGGTGGCGGTCTTCGGTGACAAAACCCATGCCATTGCTAATCGCTTGCGTTGGAGATTTGAAGGAAATTACCTTGCCATCAACTTTCATTTCACCTGAATCAAATTTATCAGAGCCAAATAGAGTATGTAAGAATTCAGTACGTTTGGAACCGATAAGCCCGGTAATGCAGAATATTTCACCGGCAAAGAGATCAAATGATATGTCGCTAAATACGCCTCTTTTTGTCAACCCATTCGCGCTCAGCCGCACCTTGCCTATGCCGCGGGCCATGCGTTTATGTTTCCCAGCCTGTGCGGAGTCATTTGCTAGCTTTTCACCGACCATCAGTTTGACAAGTCGTGGCCTGGTAATATCAGCAACTTTACCCTCGCTGATAATGCGGCCATCGCGCATCACCGTAACCGTGTCACACACTGCGAATATTTCGTCCAACATATGGCTGATATAAACGATCGCCACTCCACTGGATTTCAGCGTGCGAATTGTCGCGTGCAATTTTGCAACGTCAGACGCTGCCAACCATCCCGTTGGCTCATCCATCAGCAGAATGCGCGCGTTGAGGGCAAGCGCCTTGAGAATTTCAACTTCCTTTTGCTTCACAGTTGGAAGCGTTGAAACAAGTGCGTCGAGATCGATCTGAATAGCGTGACGCTGCAAAAGTTCTTCGGCCTCGCGCCTCTGGCGTTTGCGGTCAAGTAAGCCAAATCGTTTGGTTGGCTGCCTCCCGAGAAAGATGTTATCAAGCACCGTCATCGCTGGTGCGAGATTTGAATGCTGATAGATGCAGGCAATGCCGCTGTTGATCATCTCGGTGGGGCTGCCAAGCACGAGCTCCTTGCCATCCACTTTGACGGTTCCTGTCGTCGGTACTATGGCGCCCGTCAAAATTTTGATCAGCGTTGATTTTCCAGCACCGTTTGAACCAACGAGCGCGCGAATTTCACCCGCATTCACAGTGAAATTGGCATCAATCAATACCGCAAGATTGCCATAAGTCTTACCCAGGCCCCGTGCTTCAATGAGGTGACCTGCGTCCATCAGGTGTTCGCTCCAATGTTCGCGGCGGCGCGGCGTTGGCGCTGAACTACCAAATAGCGATCATAGCAAACAGCTGCCAGCAGAATTGCCCCAGTCAGAATCTGCTGCACATATTGTGAAGCACCGAGCAATGTCAGGCCAATCAACACCACGCCCAGCAGAAATGCACCAATGACGGGTCCAAACATTGAGCCTATGCCGCCTTGCAAACTAACACCACCAATAACCGCAGCAGAGATTGCTGTGAGTTCCATGCCTGTGCCCAGCGCTTCCGTGGAAGTCGTGAGGCGCGCAACCAGCACAAGTGCTGCAACCCCTGCACAAAATCCGGATATGGCGTAAGTTAATATCGTAATTCTGCGCGTGTTTATTCCAGCCAACCTTGCTGCCTCTTGATTGCCCCCAACGGTGTAAATATCGCGGCCGAGCTTGGTTGATAACAACAACACTTGGAATGTGATGAATATTGCAATCATCAAAAAGAATGAGAGGGGAAACCAGGGCAGGTGCACATAGTCGGAAATGCCAAGTGCGCCGCCAATATCAAAATAAGTCTCGATGCCAACAATCCAAGGATCGGTAATTGGAGTTGTGGCAAGCTTCGGGATCAATAGTCGCCCAGAGATCGCATAAACCACACCACGATAAGCGGCCAGCGTTGCCAAAGTTGCGATGAAAGGTTGAAGACGCAAATAGACAATTAGTATGCCATTTAACGCGCCGGCACTTGTTGCTGCAATCAGCACCAGTGGCAAAATCAAATAGCCCGGCACATGAAAAAGCATCGTAAGATCGAAGGCAACCATTCCTGCAAGTGCAACCATGGCACCGATGGAAAGATCAATGCCGCGCAACAAGATTGGGAAAGACTGCCCCATCGCAAGAATTGCAACGAAGGAAAATCCGGACATCAAATTTTCGAAGTTGCTCGCTGTCGCAAAGTTTGGCGCGAAAAGGCAAAACAGCCCCATCGTAACCAAAAAGAAAGCCAGTAATGCAATTGAGGCCGGACGGCGAAGCATGTGGGGCTCGATTGTTTTTAAAATTAAGAAATTAGCCGCGACACGCTAATGTCGCGGCCCTGGATCTCGCATAGGATCAAGATTACCAGCGTTGTGCAGGTGTAATTTGCCCCACAGTATCCTTTGTGGCAATCACATAAGGCATAAGCAAATGGCCCTGTTTTTTGAAAGCCGTG
>DATCEN010000064.1:0-2521 GCA_036510015.1 Aestuariivirga sp. | reverse complement strand
ATATCGTGCTGGATTTTGTGTTCTATGCCTCGGTGCCACTGGCTTTTGCGATTGCCTATCCACCTGCAAACGCTTTGGCCGCCGCTGTGTTATTGGCAGCGTTTGTTACTACGGGGACGAGCTTTCTGGCTTATGCCACACTTGCCGCCAAGCGCGGCGAGACAAGCAGCGACTATCCCACCAAGGGGATTTATTATCTCGGTGGCATCACCGAAGGCGCAGAGACAATCTTGTTTTTTGTGTTGTGTTGCCTGTGGCCCAGTTGGTTTGCGGCGCTGGCCTATGTCTATGCCGCACTTTGCGCCTTCACCACTTTCACGCGGATCAAGGCGGGTTGGGAGAAGTTTGGGCCTTAGGCCGCGCTAACCATTAGGTAACTGTTAAGCGAAAAAAATTCGCATTACCTAAATTTATTCTTGAAATTGCTAAAAGAATCCATCATATGCGTTCCAGCCCAAAGTCGCACGTGCCGCAAGGTCTCCCCAAAGCAACGACGGTGATGGTTTTTTGGTCTTCGTCTGGTGTCCAAAGCCGGGATTTCTGAGAGACAAACACTTTCATTGCCCCACACGCGATTGGGTTTTCCAATCAAGAAAAGGCGAAACTAGTCAGTAAGCTGATGCTTATTTTCTGCGCTTCCATCGCGCGGGGACTTAGCCACAGCCCATTGACGCCCCTTATTTCTGGGAGTTTCCCACATGGTTGCATCTGCCCGTATTAAAGAATTCCTCCGCCGCGAGAAGCCGGAAGGTCCTTGTTTGATTCTTGACCTCAAGATTGTTGAGGACAACTTCAAAGCCTTTGAACGTGCCATGCCCGGCACGCGGATTTTCTATGCCGTGAAGGCCAATCCCGCACCTGAAATCCTCAGCCTCTTGGCTCGACTCGGGTCGTGCTTTGACACGGCCTCTGTGGAAGAGATCAAGATGGCGCTAGCTGCTGGTGCAACGCCTGACCGCATCTCCTTCGGCAACACCATCAAAAAGCAACGCGACATTGCCACAGCGCATATGCTTGGCATTGGGCTTTATGCTGTCGATTCAGTGGAAGAAGTTGAGAAGGTGGCAGTTGCTGCTCCCGGCGCAAAAGTGTTCTGCCGCATTCTCACAGATGGCGCTGGCGCTGAATGGCCGCTCTCACGCAAATTCGGCTGTGAGCCATCTATGGCCGTTGACGTTTTGCTCAAAGCGCGCACTTTGGGTTTGCAGGCCTATGGAATCAGCTTCCATGTAGGCAGCCAACAAACGCGCCTTGGCGCTTGGGATACGGCCTTGTTTGAATCCAAATCTGTGTTCGATGCTTTGGCGCGCCACGGCATTGTGTTGCAGATGGTGAACCTTGGCGGTGGCTTCCCGACGAAATATCTCAAGCCAGTTCCCGGCACCAAATCTTATGCCAACGCCATCCATGATGGTTTGGCCAAGCATTTTGGCAATGCCATTCCTGAAACCATCATTGAACCAGGCCGCGGCATGGTGGGCAATGCGGGCGTGATTAAGTCTGAGGTGGTTCTGATTTCCAAGAAGAACGCCAATGACAATGTGCGCTGGGTATTTTTGGACATCGGCAAATTCGGCGGCTTGGCTGAAACCACAGACGAGGCCATTCGCTATCCGATCATCACGTCGAAAGATGCTGACGAGAAGGGCTTGTGTGTTGTGGCGGGGCCAACCTGTGACTCAGTGGACGTGCTTTATGAAAAAACCCCCTATCCGCTGCCACTTACACTGTCAGTGGGCGATGAGGTTTTGATCGAAGCCACGGGTGCTTACACCACCACCTATTCATCGGTGGCCTTCAACGGCTTTCCGCCGCTGAAGTCTTACGTGATTTAATTTTTTCGCTCATTTAGAATTCCTTTTTAGTCGTCACCCCTGCGAAGGCAGGGGCCCCGCTTCTTAGTCACGAGCTCCCGAAAAGGAGCTGGATCCCCGCCTTCGCGAGGATGACGAGTGAGAGGGGGAAGTCTGGAGGTTCAACATGGTCACAATTCGCCCTGAAATTTCTTCTGACTATGCCGCCCGCGAAGCTTTGCTTAACCGCAGCTTTGGTGTGAAGCGTTTTCGCAAGACCTCTGAGCGCCTGCGCAGTGGTCGCTTGCCTGCGGACGGCCTTGCCTTCAGTGCAGTGGACGCCAAGGGCAAGCTGGTTGGCACCGTGCGGCTGTGGAACATTGTGGCAGGCTCAGCTGGGCCTGCACTTTTGCTTGGGCCATTGGCTGTTGATTGCAAAGCCCAGTGCCAAGGCATTGGTGCTGCTTTGACAAATCACGCCGTAGCAGAGGCCAAACGCCTTGGCCATACTTCGGTGTTGCTGGTGGGCGATGCGCCTTATTATTCACGCTTTGGTTTTTCGGTGGCGTTTACAGGCTCACTCACCATGCCCGGCCCGGTTGAGCGCCAGCGCTTTTTGGGCTTGGAGCTGAAACCAAATGCATTGAACGGTGCTGAGGGGCAATTGAGCGCTGCTGGCCGGACCCTGACGCGCGTTAAGCAAGCTGCTTAAGGTGCACGTCCTCTTC
>DATCEN010000063.1:0-5989 GCA_036510015.1 Aestuariivirga sp. | reverse complement strand
TGGGTGCGATCAATCATTTCTGCTTGGAAGTGACATCGCTGGATGTGGCGATAGCGCACATCCGGGCTAAAGGCGTTGAAATCACTAACAAGAAATATGGTGTGGATGATACCTGGCAGGCATGGACCAAGGGTCCATCGGGTGAGCGTATTGAGCTGTTTGAATACACCGCCAAAAGCGCACAGTTTGTGGGCGGAGACAGAACGCCGGATTGGTGAGTGCCGCTTGAGAGAGATTGGGGTTGAGATAAGAACTTAGCCCACTCTAATCTGCAACTTCACATCTGTCGGCCTTCCCTCAGCGGCGCGCTCGAAAGCCTTGATACTGTCGTCAAATACAAACGTCTCGGTGATCAGCGGCTTCAAATTCGCTTTGCCTGAAGCGATCAGATCAATGGCTCTGTCATAGACATTGGCATAGCGAAACACCGTTTCGATGCGTAACTCGTTGATCACGGCGGCGGCAACATTGAATTCAACCGGTGCCACGGGCAGGCCTACAATCACCACAGCGCCGCCGGGCCGCACCAGATCAAACATTGTGGGATAAACGCGGGGGCTGCCGCTGGCTTCAAACAAAACGTCAACGCCCCAGCCATCGGTGTGGGCGCTAACCACGTCAGCCAATTTTTGCTCCATGATGTTCACAGCCACCACGCCCGCATATTGCGCAGCGATTTTGAGTTTAGGTGCAGACACATCTGAAATCAAAACTTTAGAACAGCCGCCAGCCAAAGCGGCCAGCGCAATCATAATGCCGATGGGGCCGCAGCCTGTAACCAGCGCCACGTCACCGGGCTTGATGCGCGCGCGGGTTGCAGCCTGCATGCCCACCGCAAAAGGTTCCACCATAGCACCTTCAGCAAAGCTGACTTGATCCGGCAATTTATAAGTGAAAGCCGCGGGGTGAACCACAAGCGGCGTCAGGCAACCATGATGAGGTGGTGTGGCCCAGAAGGTGAGGTCTTGGTCTAAATTGTAAAGGCCAAGCTTGGTGGCACGCGAATTCATATTGGCAACGCCGGGCTCCATGCACACACGGTCGCCCACTTTGAAATTCTTCACATTGGAGCCAAGAGCAGCCACTGTGCCGGAAGCCTCATGACCTAAAACCATCGGCGCGTTGACCACGAATTTGCCGATGGCGCCGTGGGTGTAATAATGCACATCGCTGCCGCAAACGCCCACGGTGTGGATCGCAATGCGCAAATCATCTGGCCCTAGTTCTGACGGCAGATCAATGTCACGCAGGGTGAGCTGCATTTTCCTTTCAAGCACTAGAGCTTTCATGGCCGGTCTCCCAATGAGCGCAGTCTCCACCGCAAACAAAAACCGCGCAAGCACCATGACGGCGCCTGCGCGGCTTAAAACCTCGATTTAACGAGGTGTTATATTAGACGGCCGTCAGCTGATCAGCTGAAGACTTGCCCGTGCGCTTATCAGCTACGATTTCGTAACCGATCTTTTGGCCTTCATTGAGGCCGCGCAGGCCAGCGCGTTCAACGGCGCTGATGTGCACAAATACGTCTGGTCCGCCGGCATCTGGCTGAATAAAGCCGAAGCCTTTTTGGGTGTTAAACCACTTTACGGTGCCTTTTTGCATAACTTATCCCTTTAACAGTTCAAAAATTGAATTGGTCCATGCACCACATGTGCGAGGGCCAATCGAATTAAGGATTAAAGGAGATGGGATCAGGCGCTTTTAGTTAAAAAAGTGCAGAGCCGCGCGCCGATCGGCCAAAACTCGATCTTGGGCTCATAGGACAATCTGATATAAAATGCAAGCCCCTCGACTCAGCCCTAAAAACAGAAGCCAAGCAAGAACAGCTGAGTTTTCGCACCGCACAAAACCTGATTTAGCGAATATAAATTTGAGGTCCAACAACTGCCTAGCGGGAGAATTTGTTGTTTTGCAAAAATAGGCGAACATAGTTATGTTCCTTGTGCGAGACGGATTTTGCGCTCTGGTTCGTCTTTCATTCAACTGATGTGTTGGAAAACTTCTAGCAGCAGTTATTTTAACCCCAAAAGGAGTAACGCTCACATGGCAATTCGTAGTTTCATCGCTGCCGCCGTCTTAACGGCAGGTCTTGGCATCGCTGCCAGCGCCCAAGCTTTTCCCGTTTCGGCTGGCCAAGCCGGGCCGACGGCTCAAGATGGCCTTGGCCCTAACATTGAACTTGCTGCTATGGGTTGCGGGCCTGGTTGGGTGCGTGGCCGTTTTGGCCATTGTCATCCAATGGGCATGGGCCATCCAGTATTCCGTGGATGTCCTCCGGGCATGCATTTGGGCCCATATGGTCATCGCTGCATTCCTAACCGCCATTGGCGTCATTAGTAGTTTAAGTTTGACGACTTCCGGCTGCGTCACAAGCACGGCCGGAAAAGCAAAAGTTACTTCACGCAATATTTGCGAATCTCTGGCATCAAGGTTCGAACTGTAGGAGATCGCTATGAACATCGCTAATTCTTGGGCCAAACGCCTAGCTCCATACCGTGTCATCAGCAATTGGCGCGGCGTTTTTGAAATAGCAGTCACTGCTGTTGTGTTTATCGCCCTGTGGGTGGCAAGCTGGTGGCTTTATCATTTTAGCATTTTCGCATCTCTGGCCTTGGCTGTGCCAACCGCTGGGTTTTTGGTGCGCTTGTTTATGTTGCAACATGATTGCGGCCATCTATCGTTGTTCACTTCCAAAACCGCCAATGACTGGGTGGGCCGTGTGTTGGGTTTCATTACGCTGACACCTTACGATTATTGGCGCCATGCGCATGCCCAGCATCACATAGGCTCAGGCAATCTTGAGCGGCGGGGCATTGGCGATATTGAAACTTTCACCTTGGCTGAATATAAATCATTGTCACTTTGGGGGCGCTTCAAATACCGCACCTACCGCAACCCATTTGTCATGTTCGGTGTGGGGCCGATTTACATTTTCTTGATCGCCCAGCGTTTCCCGCACGACACTTTTAAGAATGGCCGCGCAGCTTGGCTCAGCGTGTTTGGCACCAATGCAGGCATATTGGTTTTTGCAAGCTTGATGATCTATGTGTTCGGCATTCCAGCATTTCTCTTGGTGCATTTGCCGGTTGTAATCTTGGCGGCAGCATTTGGCGTGTGGCTGTTCTATGTGCAGCATCAATTTGACGAGACACATTGGTGGAGCCCACCAGAATGGTCGCAAGAAGAAGCGGCACTTCACGGCAGTTCATATTATGACTTGCCGAAGCCTTTAATGTGGCTGACTGGCAATATTGGCATCCACCATCTGCACCATCTTTCCAGCCGCATCCCGTTTTACCGCCTGCCGCAGGTGTTGAAGGATTTTCCAGATTTAAAAGGCGTTGGCCGGGTTACGCTGTGGCAAAGCCTGAAAAGTGTAAATCTTTCGCTTTGGGATGAGGGTGCGAGAAAGCTGATCTCGTTTCGTGAAGCACACCGCCTGATGGCGGCAGGCTGAAGCTGTGATACAAAGGCATAGCCTAATCACCTGAGAGACACGCGATGACCGTTAAATCCGATATTGAAATCGCCCGCGCCGCCAAAATGAAGCCGATCATGGAGATTGGCAAAGCTTTGGGAATTCCGGCTGAAGATCTGGTGCCTTATGGCCACACCAAGGCCAAGGTGACGCTGAAATATATCGACAGCCTGGCCAAGAAGCCCAATGGCAAACTGATCCTTGTTACCGCCATTAACCCAACCCCTGCAGGCGAGGGCAAAACCACCACCACCGTGGGCTTGGGTGACGGGCTCAATAAGATCGGCAAAAAGGCCATCGTCGCCTTGCGCGAACCTTCACTGGGCCCGTGCTTTGGCATGAAGGGTGGGGCGGCGGGTGGCGGTTATGCCCAGATCGTGCCGATGGAAGATATCAATTTGCATTTTACGGGCGATTTCCACGCCATCACCTCGGCTCATAATTTGCTGTCGGCGATGATCGACAATCACATCTATTGGGGCAATGAACTGGAAATCGACACGCGCCGCGTGGCGTGGCGTCGCGTGATGGATATGAATGACCGGGCACTCCGTGAAATCATCTGCTCGCTGGGCGGTGTGGCCAATGGCTTCCCGCGCGAGGCGGGCTTTGACATCACTGTGGCCTCTGAGATCATGGCAATTCTCTGCCTCTCCACTTCGATTGCTGATCTTGAACGCCGCATCGGCCAGATTGTTGTGGCCTACCGCAAAGATAAATCACCCGTGTTGGCTAAAGACCTTAAAGCCCCCGGTGCTATGGTGGTGTTGCTGAAAGATGCGCTACAACCCAACTTGGTGCAGACTTTGGAAAACAATCCGGCCTTTGTGCATGGTGGCCCCTTCGCCAATATTGCGCATGGTTGTAATTCCGTCATGGCCACGCAAACTGCATTAAAGCTGGCTGACTATGTCGTCACCGAAGCGGGCTTCGGCGCTGACTTAGGTGCTGAGAAATTCTTTGACATCAAGTGTCGCAAAGCTGGGCTGACACCTGCAGCTGCCGTCATTGTTGCAACCGTGCGGGCATTGAAGATGCATGGCGGCGTGGCCAAGGACGACTTGAAGAAGGAAAATATTGAGGCGCTGAAAAAGGGTTGCGCCAACCTTGGCCGCCACTTGGAAAACATGAAAAAGTTCGGCGTGCCGATTGCTGTGGCCATCAACCATTTCAGTGCAGACACTGATGCCGAAGTTCAGGCGATCATAGACTTCTGCAAAACCCACGGCGTTGAAGCTTTCAAATGCACCCATTGGGCCGAAGGCTCTAAGGGCACAGTGGCGCTGGCCAAGCATGTGGCCCAACTGGCTGAACATGGCGGCCAGTTCAAGCCGATTTACGGCAATGATCTGCCATTGTGGGACAAGATCAAAACCATCGCGCGGGAAATTTACCGCGCTGATGATGTCATTGCTGACAAGACAGTGCGCGACCAACTCAAAGGTTATGAATCGCAAGGTTATGGCAAGTTCCCCATCTGCATGGCCAAGACGCAGTATTCGTTCAGCACGGACCCCAACCTTAAGGGTGCGCCCATCAATCATGTTGTGCCCATCAGGGAAGTGCGGCTTTCGGCGGGGGCTGAATTCATCGTTGTGGTCTGCGGCGATATCATGACCATGCCGGGCTTGCCGCGTGTGCCATCTGCCGAAGTGATCGGCCTTGATGCACATGGCCAAATTGAAGGATTATTCTGAGGGCATGGCTAAAATCATCGACGGAAAAGCCTATGCTGCAGACCTGCGCATCCGCATCGCCAAAGCCGTGGCGGAGCTGAAAGCCAAACATAATCTCACGCCAGGATTGGCTGTGGTGCTGGTGGGTGAAGACCCTGCATCACGGGTCTATGTGGCCAATAAAGCCAAACAGACCGTGGAAGTGGGCATGAACTCATGGGAACATAAGCTGCCGGCGGAAACCAGCGAGGCTGATCTTCTGGCATTAGTGCAAAAGCTCAACGCAGATTCATCCGTACACGGAATATTGGTGCAATTTCCTGTGCCAAAACACATTGATCCTGCCAAGGTCATGAACACCATTGATCCCACCAAGGACGTGGATGGGCTTAACGTGGTGAATATGGGCAAGCTTTCGTCGGGCCAAGAGGCGCTCACATCCTGCACACCTGTGGGCTGTGTGATGCTGGCCAAACATGCGCTGGGCAAGTTGGATGGATTGGAAGCCGTGGTGATCGGGCGCAGCAACCTCGTGGGCAAGCCCGTGGCGCAATTGCTGCTCGCTGAAAATTGCACGGTTACGATTGCCCATTCGCGCAGCAAAGATTTGCCCGCCATCACGCGGCGCGCTGATCTCGTCATCGCCGCAGTAGGGCGGCCTGAAATGGTCAAGGGCGATTGGATCAAGCCCGGCGCGACTGTCATCGACGTTGGGATAAACCGCATCGAGCGCGACGGCAAAAAGATTTTGGTGGGCGATTCTGATTTTGCATCTTGCGAAAAAGTGGCCGGAGCCATCACGCCCGTGCCCGGCGGCGTTGGCCCGATGACAATT
>DATCEN010000062.1:0-2930 GCA_036510015.1 Aestuariivirga sp. | reverse complement strand
ACTGCACACTAGGAAATTAAAGTGGGTCTGTCAAGTATAATATCGCCCATTTATTCCTATTTCCGCTGCATGCCTCGCCGTCGCTTCCCACTCGGGGTCCGGTTCATGACGGTGAACTTGGGCGGGCGGTGATGATAGGCTCGTCGAAGGTCAAACGTAGGCCCTCTCGGTGATGCGCGCTCAGAAATACCCAGGCCTTAAAGGTGGCTCCGGTTATAAAGGTTCTGAGTGTTATAAAAACCTATCTTGCGTAGGGGTTACCCAGCGCATATTTCGCCACTTTAAGCCAGTGGCACTAAGCGTCGGGTAACCCCGCGCACCCTTCTATCCCCTCGGTTTCGAACGCCACGAAGCCCACAGAGCAATGGCGCTTGGCCTTTTGGCAAACGCTTAAATCAAACCCAACTGCCGCAGGCTCACATGCCCGCTGCGCGCGATGATCACATGGTCATGCACGATAATGCCCAGTTTATCGCCGGCAGCAATAATGCGCTTGGTCATCTCGATATCGGCCATTGATGGCGTTGGATCGCCTGACGGATGATTATGCACCATGATGATGGCCGAGGCCGAAAGCTCCAACGCGCGCTTGATCACTTCGCGCGCATAGACCGGCGTGTGATCCACCGTGCCTTCTTGCTGCACTTCATCGGCGATCAACTGGTTCTTCTTGTCCATGAACAACAGACGAAAAGATTCAGTGTTGTTATAGGCCATGGCGGCACGGCAATAAGCCAGAATGGAAGTCCAAGTTGAAAGCAATGGTCGGTTGATAATGGCAGCACGCGACAGGCGCAAAGCGGCGGCTTGAATGAGTTTCAATTCACTGACAACCGCTGGCCCAACGCCTTTGATTTCTTGCAACCGCTCAGGTTCAGCACTGATTACCTCAGCAAATGAGCCAAAACGCGCCAACAACATTTTGGCCAGAGGTTTGGTGTCGCCGCGTTTATTGGCGCGGAATAAAACCATCTCCAGCAATTCATAATCAGGCAAGGCAGCAGGGCCACCATCGCGGAAACGGTCTCTCAATCGTTCGCGGTGGCCGTGTGGAGATATGATCGCAGAGAAATCTTCAAGGCCAGTCTGGTCTGCGTGTTTGGCCATTGTTCAGGCCCGATAAGGCGGATGATGAAAGCCAGCGGGCGATGTTGTGAAAATTTCTACGCCGGTTTCTGTCACACCAACGGTGTGTTCAAACTGGGCGGAAAGCGATTTATCTCGCGTCACCGCCGTCCAACCATCATTGAGGATCTTAACATGCGGCTTGCCCAGATTGATCATCGGCTCAATGGTGAAAATCATGCCAGCCTTGAGCATGGCACCTTCACCGCGGTTGCCATAATGCAATATGTTCGGATGGTCATGGAATACCTGGCCCAGACCGTGCCCGCAGAAATCGCGCACCACCGAACAACGTTCACCTTCGGCATAAGATTGAATGGCATAGCCAATGTCACCCAAATGCGCGCCGGGCTTGACGGCATTGATGCCGCGCATCATGGCTTCATAGGTTACTTCCACCAGTCGCGAGGCGGCGCGCGGCACATTGCCAATTTCAAACATGCGGCTGGTGTCTCCGTGCCAGCTATCGACGATCAAGGTGAAATCAACATTGACGATATCACCATCACGCAATGCCTTATCTCCGGGGATGCCGTGGCAAACCACATGATTGATGGAAATGCAGCTGGCCTTGCGGTAACCGCGATAGCCTAGTGTGGCGGGAATGGCGTTGTGTTTGGCGGCAAAATCCATCACAAAATCATCTATGAATTGTGTTGTTGTACCCTCCTTCACAAGGGGGGTGAGCTCATCCAAAGCTTGTGCCGCAAGTTGGCCAGCCTTGCGCATGGCAGCAAAGCCCTCCTTATCATGGAGGCGGATTTTGGGATGCAGTTGAACATTACTCATAAGCACTTATATGCGCTCTAATTCGGCAGGGTCAATTGCCTTTGCTCGTTAGCCTAGGCGGCAGCGGGGAGAGGTGCCACGCGAGATAGTGTGCGCTTCACTTTTTCTGTTAAGTCAGCACGGGTGAAGGGCTTGTTCACCAGTTCAATTTCGTCAGGCAAATCTTGCATCTGGCGCATCGAGCCTGGCGCATAGCCGGACATGAAAAGAATTTTTAGATCGGGCCGTAACTTGATGGCCTTTGCCGCCAGTTCTGGCCCATTCATTCCACCAGCCATAATCACGTCCGACAACACCATATCGAGATCAGGCATCGCTTCGATTGCAGCAAGACCCTCATGGCCGTTACAGGCGGTGAGCGTCTCAAAGCCCATTTCTTCAATCATCGCGGCGGCAACATCTCGTACCGAGCTGTTATCTTCGACAATGAGAATTTTAAGTTTTTTAGGGGCTACGGTTGACGTTGTTGAATCGATAGTTGGCGGAGCTGTCTCGATTGCTATTGGGGCGGAGACACTGAGAGACTTGTTGCGCGGCAAGTAAAGTTTCACGGAAGTACCAACACCTACTTCCGAATAGATTTTAACATGACCACCGGATTGTTTTACGAAGCCATAGATCATAGATAGGCCAAGGCCCGATCCTGCTTCTGGCCCCTTGGTGGTGAAGAAGGGTTGGAAGACTTTGGACAGATTTTCAGGAGCAATGCCAGAACCTGTATCTGTTACGGCAATTTCGACATAGTCGCCTGGTTTTATTTCTTCGTTGTTGTCAGAATAACCTGCATCCAAAGTACGGTTAGCAGTTTCAATGATCAGCTTGCCGCCGTTGTTCTTAGCCATCGCATCGCGGGCATTGATAGCGAGATTGAGAATTGCTGTTTCCAGCATCGTTTTATCAGCTTTTACAGGCCACACTTCCGCATTGGGAATAACATGCAATTCCACCGCAGCGGTTATCGCCTGCCGCAACATATCCTGCATAGCGTTGATCATATCATTTAAGAGAATGTCGCG
>DATCEN010000061.1:0-7601 GCA_036510015.1 Aestuariivirga sp. | reverse complement strand
TCCGGCACCAGTTTTGCCGCTAAAGCGCCCAGTGCCATCGCCACTAAAAACACAAAACTGATGGGTTGCAGATAGGCCAGCGAAGCCATGGCAGGGCCAGGGCAAAAACCGCTTAGGCCCCAGCCGATACCAAATACTGATGCCCCAATTAACAAGCGGCGATCAACCGCAAAAATTGTAGGCAGGTAAAACCGCTCGCCAAAAAATGGTGCGGCGCGTTGGAAGGTGAAATAATATCCCACCATCGTTACAGCAACGCCTGCGACAAAAACCAACAGCAAAGTGCCATCAAACTTTCCGGCGAAATCCAAGAAGTTTATAACCTTGGCTGGGTTCACCATGCCGGAAATTGTGAGGCCAGCGCCGAAGACAAGACCAGAGATGAGAGCGGTTAAGCGTTGCATCAACATGGTGTCAGCCTCCTAACACGTGATGGGTGATGAAAACGGTGATGATCGCTGCCACCATAAACGTGAGCGTCGCAACGGTGCTGCGCAGTGAAAACCGTGAGATGCCGCAAATGCCGTGGCCTGATGTGTAGCCATGGCCCAACGCTGTGCCGAAGCCAACCAATAGACCGCCGATGATGGCTATGGATAGAGTGGGCAGCGCAATCATTGTGGCATTGGCGGCAAAGGGACGTGTTACAGCTGTGCCCGCCACAAGCCCCACCACGAAGAGTGCGCGCCAGATGAAGTCGCCATCAAATTTGAGTGTTAATAAATTTCGGAAAATGCCTGAGCAGCCAGCAATGCGGCCAGCGCCTGCCATCAGCAGAACTGCCGAAACGCCAATTAAAGCGCCGCCCAATAGGCCAGCATAAGGTGTGAATTCTGTGATCATGATGCCTCAATGAAAGATGAGACTCTTATCACTTTTCAGAGATGAACTGCAAACTTTCATACACTCAGTGCCCAGACAACAGGTCACTATTGTCTGGGCAGAAACCACTCAGAAGAGATTATTTAGATTTCTTGAGGTGCCTTATTTCATCATATGCTTGTGCATGTGCCCAGGGCCGTATGCGGTGGCACCGCGGGTTCTGGTGCACTTACCCTTCTTCACATTGTAAGTCTGAGTCGGACCACAAGCGGAGTGACTATTGCTTGAAGCAGCATTAGCCGATGGGGCGATACTGAACATGCCCATGCTGGCCACGGCAGCGACCGATAACGCAATGATTGTTTTTTTCATAATTCACGTTCCTTTTCCAATTATTATGCACGGGCAAATGCGCCGTGATTTTGTCCGCCGTATGAGCGGTCGAAGGTAAAACGCGCGCAGCAAGACTTTGTTCCTTTTGATTCACTGGAACCCCAATCAACTAAATGTGACAATGGATCTTTGTGAGGGTTAAGAACGATCAGAAGCTGAGGCTTCACGAGATAGACGGCTCTGATTAGTTGATGGATGTCTATGTCATGAAAATGATCTGCATTCCCAAAACGTAAGGAAACGGTTCTAGCCGATTTGACTTGCAGGTGTTGTGGCCGACCACTACATGAGCGTCATGAGCGGGCCAACACCAGAGACTGATGCGGGTAAAACCGTCATCGAAAATAAAGCGCAGATGATTGCTTATTTTGAGCAAGGCTGTAAGCCGCGCGCGCAGTGGCGGATGGGAACGGAGCATGAGAAGTTTCCGTTTCTCACTGATACGCTTGGCCCTGTGCCATATGGCGGGGCGCGCTCAATCAAGGCTTTGCTTGAGGGCATGCGCGACAAGTTTGGCTGGACTGGCATCTATGAGGGCGAGAATATCATTGCCCTTTCTGATCCCAATTCCTTGGCTAATATTTCGCTGGAACCGGGCGGGCAATTTGAACTTTCTGGTGCACCACTCACCACAGTGAATGACACATGCGGTGAGGTGACGGAGCATATCCGTCAAGTCAAGGAAGTGGCTGGTCCGCTCGGCATCGGCTTTTTAGGGCTGGGCGCATCACCGGTGTGGAGCAGGGCTGAAGTACCCGTCATGCCCAAGGGGCGATATGGCATCATGGCACCTTATATGGATAAGGTGGGCACATTTGGGCGCGATATGATGTTCCGCACTTGCACGGTGCAAGTGAACTTGGATTTTGGCTCAGAAGCTGACATGGTGAAAAAGCTGCGCGTGTCTCTGGCTTTGCAGCCGCTTGCCACAGCGCTTTTTGCCAATTCGCCTTTCCTAGATGGTAAGCCCAATGGCTATCTCTCATTTCGCAGCCATGTGTGGGAAGACACAGACAATGCCCGCGCTGGCATGTTGCCCTTTGCGTTTGAGAAAGATTTCGGTTTTGAGCGTTATGTGGATTACGCTTTAGACGTGCCGATGTATTTTGTGATACGCGATGGCAAGTTTGTGAATTGTGCGGGTGAAAGTTTTCGCCAGTTTTTGAACGGGCGTTTGCCGCAATTGCCCGGCGAAATTCCTACGATGCGTGATTGGGCTGATCATCTCACGACGATTTTCCCGGAAGTGCGTCTTAAGAAATATCTTGAAATGCGCGGAGCAGATGTGGGCAAAGGTGCCATGCAATGTGCATTGCCTGCGCTGTGGGGCGGGTTGTTCTATGATGATGCCGCTTTGGATGCTGCATGGGAATTGGTGAAGGGCTGCACCACAAAACAGCGCCAAGCTTTGCGTGCGCATGTTCCAAAGCTGGGTTTGAAAGCGCATTTCCGTGGGCGTTCACTGCAGGATTTAGCCAAAGATGTTTTGGCCATTGCCCGCAAAGGTTTGATCGCACGCGGCTTTGGCGAAGATCCATTCCTTGATGTGTTGGATGAAATCGCTGAGAGCGGACTTACGCAAGCTGATCGTTTGCTTGAAGCCTATCACGGGCCATGGAAGGGCGATATTAGGCCAGTGTTCAAAGCGGCGGCGTTTTAGTTGTTTTCCCATGGGCGCAATTGACGCCCATGTCTGACGTATAGAATATGCACTTCCTCATGACTGATGACATAGAACAACACATAATTATTTTTGACGACTAGCATCCTATAGCCATGTTCGGTAGGCGCACCAATGCGCGGCGTCGTTTGCAATCTAAAAGTCACGCGCTCAAATTCTGCCATTAGGCGTTCGGCGGCGACTGGGTTGCGATCTGCGATGTAGTCAACGATAGTGGCTATTTCGCGCTGAGCAGCGCTGACGTATTTGACTCTCATTTCGCGCGATATTTATTGAACATCGCTTTCACATCGGCCTCATCAGCAAAATTTCCTGATTCCGCTGCTTTCATTCTTTCGGCTAAAATTTTCAAATCTTCTGGTGTGAGTTCAAAGTCTGATGTTTGGCTTTGCTCGATCATTGACGCTGCTTCGAGCAAGCGATCTTGATCCTCTGTCGGCCACTTCTCGGCGCGACGGAACATGTCTTTAAGTGATGCTGAGTTCATGGGCAAATTTCCCTTCTCATTTGGCGGCGATCCAAAGTTTAACAACAAGACCGACGACAGACAATGGAATGTCGGTGAGGACGGCAGCATAGAACGACCAGACGCCACGGACATGAACCCAACGGGCTTTCCAAATTTGGCCTGCTGAGCAGGCTTCAAAATATTCTTCGCGCATGTCGGCGGCGGTTTGCAGGAAGATGCGTTCGTACTTCTTTCTACTATAGCAGAATTGTGCAATTTGAAGAACTCTTGATCCAGGAGGTTTAATAAACTTATCCGAACCTCTTTGACTCATTTTTAGGGCCTCTATTCCCAACCACAAGGTGAATGAAAAAAGTACTGATGATATTGTTATAAGGAGGACGCGAAAAACTTCATTTGGAACTATTGCCTTGAGGTTTAAACGTTCAGAATAAAGTAGTAATGAAGTTCCAAGCCCATAACAAAACCGCACAGTCAAATGCACGGTTCGGTGTACTCTATTAAATTTGTTGAGAGTTATTAATTGCAATAATCTATCCATCATGCAATTCCCCAATTCATCGTCGCATGGGCTTGCCGTGTTGCCGTCAGTGCTCGCTGGCCTAATCCTGAAATTGAGTAAATCCGCTTTGGCATTCCTGACGCGTTTTCGTCTTTCACTTGCCGTGAGGAAACATAGCCCTTGTCTTCCATCCGGCTGAGCAAAACATAAACCGTGCCGCGCGCAAGTTTGTTCGAGGCTTTGACCATTTCAAGGCCATACATTTCGCGCTTATTTGCGAGAAGGTCGAGAACGATGAGTTCTTTGCCTGAGGGTAGTCTTGGTTCATTTCCAAACATCGCATTGCTTCCAGATTGTAAGAGTGAGTCTTACATATTTCAATATATGAGATTTGTAAACAGAAATCTTGGCGACGCCTTGTGGTAACTTCTACTCCGCCGCCTGCAACTTGCGCCCGGTTCCTAAGCCTTCACGCACATGTTGGGCCAGCGCTTCTGCTGCTGGGCTGGCTTTGCCGGGTTTGTGGATGAGGCCAATGTCATAAGCGCCTAAGGCAGGGAAGCCATCGGCCTCAGTCAAAATTCGCATCGCAGGTTTCACGCAAATGCGCGGCATGGCGGCCACCGCAAGGCCTTGGGTGACAACGGCGCAGATGGTGGCGAAGTTGGGGCTCATATAGGCGACACGAAAAGTCTGACCATTATCTTGCAGTTTTTGTACGGCCAGTTTACGCCAGCTGCAGCTAACGCCGCTGGCGGCGAGGGGGAGTGTTTCTTGCGTATGGGTTTGATGGCGTGCCGAGGTAACCCAAACCATATCGGCACTGATTAGGGCTTCGCCGTTTATTTCGCCACCATTGAAGGTGACGACTGCAAGATCAAGTTCGCTGTTGCGAATACGGGCCGCCAAATCAACCGATTGCAGGCATTCTACATCCACGTTCACCTGTGGGTGGGTGCGGCTAAAGCGAGCGAGAATTTCGGGCAGGAACAAATCGGCATAGTCATCCGGTGTTCCAAAGCGCACGGTGCCAGTGATTTCCGGCTGGCTGAAGTTGCTGATAGCCTCATCATTCATCGCCACAAGGCGGCGGGCATAATCCACGAGACGTTCGCCATCTGAGGTTAGCCTGCTGCCACGGCCATCACGCGCAAAGATGGGGCGGCCAATGGTTTCCTCCAGCCGCTTCATCTGCATGGAAACGGCGGATTGGGTTTTGTTCACTTCTTCCGCCGCCCGGGTGAAATTGCCGCTGTCGGCAATGGCGAGGAAAGTCTTCAACTGATCGACATCAAGATTGGCCATAACTCTCATCCATCACAATTGTTGATGATTATCATTAAATACATTCGTTGGATAAATCAATCTGAATCTGCGATGAATGGTCATCAATTCATTAGAATGGAGAATATATCATGGACGACTATGCATTTCATCAGGCCCGGCAGTTTGGCAGTTTGGAAGGCTATGGCCCATTGGCACGCTTAATCGAAGCCATCAGGCTGCGTTGGATGGGCCGGCGCTAATCCTATTAACGAGCTGATAAGCCAAGATCATGGCCGCTAATGCGCAGATTGCGCCGCCAATGGCGGTGCCCACCATTATGCCTTCGGCACCAGCATAGGCGCCGCCGACAATGGCGAAAGGTATAGTGCCCAGTGTGGCGCGGACCCAGTTCGCCCAGGTTGAATAGCTTGGCTTACCTAGATTATTAAATGCCGCAGATGCCACGAACAGTCCGCCTAGCAAAGCCCAAGACACGGCAATGTAGGTTGAGAAGAAATCCACCAATTCCGCCGCACGGCCTGAGATGTGGAAGGCGGCGATTAATTGATGGCGCAACAAATATAAAATCATTGACGTGACCGCTGAATAAAGCACCGCGAAGGTTAGGCCATCGCGTAAGGCGCGTTTCACACGTGGGAAATTCTTGGCTCCGAAATTCTGGCCAATGATTGGGCCAACCGCACCAGAAAGCGAGAAGATCACGCCGAAGGCCACGGGCACCACGCGGTTGACCACAGTACCCGCCGTGATGATTTCATCACCATAGGGGGCGAAGACATAGTTCATGTAACCCGCAGCAAAGGGTGTGGCTAATTGCGAAACGATTGAAGGCAAAGCGATGCCCCAGACTGCGGGCCAATCGCGTTTGAAACCTTGCCAGCTAAAAGGGGCGAGAAAGCCATGGACCTTGCCAAGACCGTAAAGCCCAACACCAAAACACAGAGCATAAGATATGGCGTTAGCAGCGGCTGCGCCCTGAATGCCCCAGCCAAATTTGTAGATGAAAATTGGATCAAGGATTAGAGTTGTGATCGCCGACGAAAGTGTGATGAACATGGCGCGCTTGGCATCGCCAAGCCCGCGTAAACTGAACGAGCAAGAGAGTGCACCCGAAAGGCAGACGAAGCCGGGTGAAAGCGTCCAAATGAAAGTTTTCGCTTGGTGGGCTGTTTCGCCCGTCGCGCCGAGCAACGATAGAATAGGTGAAATGAATATACAGACGAACGCTGCATAGATCGCTGAAACACCAAGCGACATATAAAGCGCGTTAGACGCAAATTGCTTGGCACGTTCTGGCTGTCTGGCCCCCATGTTGCGCGAGACAAGAGCCACAGCTGCAATGCCTGCGCCAATGGCGAGGGAGAGATTGGCAAAATCCAGTGTTCCGCCAAAGCCGATTGCAGCGGTGATATTGATGTTGTGTAGGCTGGACAAATAATAGAGATCGGCCAGATCTACAATGAACAGCGTCATCAAGCCGAGAGCACCCGTGAGCGTCATCACCACCACATGTTTGAAGATGGAGCCTTGAAGAAAGCGCGCCTGTGGTTCACTCATAGTTCAAACCCTTGGGTCTTGGCCTCCGCAGTGAGGCTCTCAACGCCGGTGAAAAGATGGGCGCGAAGGCCAGCGATGCGTGCGCCTTCAACATTGGATTTTTTGTCATCAATGAACCAACAGTTTTCGGGCTTTTCGCCAATGCCTTCGAGCAGTTTGGTATAACTTTTCGGATCAGGCTTTTTGGTGCCGAACTCGTATGAACAAAAACGCTGCTTGAAAATTTCTGCTGCTTCAGGAAATAATTTTTCGAGATGGTTTTTCACCACCGGCCCGTTGTTGGTGTAAATTGCCAAAGACGCTTGGTGGCCAAGCTTGGCTGCAAGATCAAGCACATCTTCATTGGGTTGCATGGCGATGCGGCGCGCCTCAATCCATTGATCTAAAGTTATTCTATGGCCTAATCTGGTGCTGAATTCCGCGAGGTAATTTTCAATCTCGGCATAACCGCCCTGATCGGCCAAATCCTCAAATCCTGAATCCCACACAGCGGCGCGCACATCACGCGCTGTAACATCTGCAAGCCTCGCAAGGGCGCGAAGCCTGCGGCCCAGATCATAGTGGCATAATACATCATCCATATCAAAGATGACCAAGCTTGGACGGATCATCGTTACCACCGCGACATAATAATCGTCACCCCTGCCTTCGCAGTGGTGACGGAGATCGGGGCAGGGATGACAAAGATGGGTTGGGAGCTGACAAGTGCAAGGCGCATTAAGCCTGTGTTCCGCCAACGGTCAAATTGTTGATGCGAAGTGTTGGTTGGCCCACGCCAACGGGCACACCCTGGCCTGCCTTACCGCAAGTGCCGATGCCGGGATCAAGCGCCATGTCATTGCCCACCATGGTGATACGCTTTAGCGCTTCAGCGCCAGAGCCAATGAGAA
>DATCEN010000060.1:0-6490 GCA_036510015.1 Aestuariivirga sp. | reverse complement strand
GAAGCGCGCCGCCTACGAAAGGACGGTTCACCTATCGACGTCTCAGTGGCGATTGCTCCCGTGAAGGCATCCGATGGTTCGCTATTGTCGCTTTCAGTTGCCATTCATGACATCAGCGATCGTAAGGAGTGGGAAGCGCGTCAATGGCTGATGAACCGTGAACTGGCCCATCGCAACAAGAATTCATTCGCCGTTCTGCAAGGAATACTGCGTTCTACTTTGCGCCATTCGGTTAACCCAAAAGATTTTGCTGATGCTTTCTCTGGTCGCTTGCATAGTTTAGCGTCAGCACAAGATATGCTCACAGCAAGTGATTGGCGTGGCGTTGAACTGGGCGCCTTATTGCGCCATCAACTTGCTGCTTATGCTATGCATGACGACACTCGCCTGGTTGTTTCTGGCCCTCAAGTGAATCTTCCGCCTGAATATGCGGTACCATTCAGCCTTATTTTCAACGAGCTTGCTACTAACGCCGTAAAATTTGGCGCACTTTCGGTGCCAACTGGAATTATCCAAATTTATTGGCGGACTGAACGACCATCCCGCGAAAAGCTCGTCCTGTTTCTGACTTGGAGAGAGCGTGGCGGTCCACATGTTGTTTCACCAGAGAAACTCGGCTTCGGCTTAACCTTGATTCAAAAAAGCATTGCCGATGCAAAAATTGAAAATGAATTTGCCCCAGATGGACTTACTTGCAAAATTGAATTGACGCTAAAAACGGCCAGAACCTCCAAATTCCGTCCAAAATCGTCTATTTCCAGCTTGAAGTCCCACTAGCCGGAACCATTTCATCTGCCAAACGTTAAACAGGCATGATGACCAACTTTAAGCAGTCTATGTATCATATCGCGCGGCCAATTGCCCTGGCAGCGCTGTTGCTGTCGGTTGCCCCGGTTTTAGCTGGTAGCTTCGCTGCGTTTCAAAATCCAGTTAAGCAATACCCCTCATCCGGGCAATCTGTTGTTTACAGCAGCGGTGAAGTTGTTGTGGTCAATCAGAGCTAACGACCACAGAACCAAACGGCGACTTGTTGCAATCCCAGAGAATTGGTCCAGCGAATTGGCGAGTTTTGTTTACCTGATAGTTTTTCAGATAATAAAAGACTTCAACGTCATGACCCAATTTAGCAAATGAATCGCATCATCTTCACGACGTCTTGAGCTCCCAGGTCACATGCCAATGTAAGCCATCGGGTCGGTAGTCGGTCTCTGCTTTGCCTCCTAAAGAGATGGCGACAATATTATTTAAAACACGTGTTCCGAACCCGCGGCGCGCAGGCGGTTTTTTAATTATTGGTCCGCCGCTCTCCAGCCATTCGAAGAAGACCTGTGCCACGCCGGAAGCGTCGGAAATATGCCAATTGATTGCAACGCGTCCTCGGTCCACTTTCAGCGCGCCATATTTAATTGAGTTAGTTGTCAACTCATGCAATGCCAAGCCTAACGCTTCGGCATGAACTGGCGTTAATGCAATATCTGGTCCCGACATAACAACTGACTTATCAATATCACTTACCAATACGCCAACTTGAGATTTCACTAACTCATTTATAGGTATGGCCTGCCACTGCTGTTTGGCTAAAATATCATGAGAAGCAGAAAGTCCTTGGATGCGGCCATTAAATGCCGTGATAAAACCCCTCAAAGAACTGCTACTACGCTCAGTCTGGTGTGCGATCGACTGTATTACAGCGAGTTGGTTTTTAGTTCTATGGGCCAGCTCTCGCATGAGAAGCTGGCGGTGCTGGCGTGCGGCCGTTCGTTCGCTGATATCACGTAATATTGCTGAATAGCCTTGAGTGACGCCAAAAGAATCCGTGATAGGTGCATCAACAAATTCGACATCAATACGCCGCCCGTGGCGACTGAGACGCACAGATTCCGCACGCACGATTTCTCCACCAAGTATTTTGGGGCGTTGGGCGTCAAATTCAGGGCGCAGTCCTTCAGGCACTAAAATTGATTTGGGCTTACCAATAATTTCGTCAGGAGTGTATCCGAACAAAATTTCGGCCCCTTTATTCCAGGCTACAATGTTGCCATCCAGCCCGACGCCGATGATAGCGTCACCGGAGGATGCAATGAGTGTGGTCAGTCTTGCCGATTGTGCCATGGCCACAATGAGCGATTCTCTGACATTTTCAATTTCAGTTATGCGATATTTTTCCGGTTCGACTTTCTGCCCTTGCGCCAGTGATGTCGCGTAGCGGCTCAGATTGGCGACTGGTCTTGCAATCCTTGATGCCATCATAGCAGTGGCCAAAATGGATAGACCAAATGCAACCAAGCCCCCCAAAAAAGTATAGACAATCGCCACTTGAAGCGGTGCCGTAAGTTCCGATTGTGTTACTGCCACAACAGATGTCCATCCAGTTATAGGCGAGCGCTCAAAGGAACTTAAAACTGGGGTACCTTCCAAAGTTACATTTTCGAATATACCAGAAGTAGCAACTCCGCTGCTGACGACTGCAAGCTGGGGACGTGCGGGTGTTCCCACCCGCTGGTCTGCTGCCATGTTGCGCGCCACGAATTTTCCCGATTGATCAACCACAGCGGCGACCCAAGTATTTTTCATACTCGCATCACCAAAGACATTGTTGAAAATGGATACATTGACTTCGGCTGCCAATCCAGATTCTACAGAATTGCTTTCACCAAAAACCGGTACTGCCATCACAACCGTGGCGTTCTCCATTCCCTCTCCGGAGACCTCCGATACGGCAGAGTTACCGGCAAACACGCGCGCAATGAAGTCGCTGGTCAAACTGGGTTTGGCGGAATTGGGTATTGTGTCTGTAAACAATTCTATGGGACTTCCGTTTGATGAAAAGCTCCATATTCTCAAAATTCGTGCGAGTTTGGCCTTCTTGGCCAATCGGTTATCAAACTCAAGGTCGGCCGAAGAACGAGATCCAACAATTACTGCAATACCAGTCAATTCTCCTTTGAGTTCCACAAATTCGCGGTCAACTGCAGCAGAAAGTTCGTGGGCTGAATAGTGTCGCTGAGATTCAATCGCTGCGCGATTTGCTGTAGCCAAGCTAAATGTGACAAGCGCAAATAGAACAATGAGAGGAGCGATAATCAGCGTGACTAAGGAGATAATCCGGAATCTAATTGACTTCGAACCAGCGGAGTTCATTTAAACAATCTCATAGTTGCGGATTTCGACTTTCACATTGCTATCCAATATCATTTTGGTGAACATTACTAGGGTCAAATTCGCATCACTTGTGCCGGAATTGTCGAGTGCGTGGAACTTATTTCCGCATGCCTCATTAGTCGGTTTGCACATCGGGAATTGTGCGGGCACCTCGCAGACCTAAAAGCCGTGTGTAAAATTAGGCTAGACATTTTAGATACGACGCTCGACAATAAACGCTAACCAAAGATATATAAGTAGAGAACACGGCCCGAACAAAGCTTGGCACTGAATTTGCGCCGCCCGGCGGATGGGTCACTCACAAGGTTGATACAGGAAACACACTATGCCGGCCACACAGCACGAGAGGATCAGGAACCAGCGGGCAGTAATTTTGGCTGTCGACATTGGTGGGTCGCATATAAAGTTGAAACTCAGCAACGCTGATGAGGAATTGCGTGAAGTCTCTGGCGCAGACTTCAATCCAATTTCCATGATAAAGACGATCAAGCGCCTCACCGAAGGCAAACCTTTTGATAAAGTGAGCATCGGTTATCCCGGGCCTGTCGTGCACAATAAGATATTAGCAGAGCCCCATAATCTTGGCCCAGGTTGGGTTAAATTCAACTTTGAAAAGGCGCTGGGCAAGCAGGTCAAGATTGTTAACGACGCCTTGATGCAGGCGGTCGGCAGCTATTCAGGGCGCCGCATGCTTTTTTTGGGCCTTGGGACGGGTCTTGGCGCAGCGATGATTGCCGAAAACGTGACCCAGCCTATGGAGCTTGCTCATCTTCCATATAAAAAGGGCAAAACCTTTGAAGACTATGTCGGCAAGCGCGGCCTCCAAAAACTTGGTATCAAGAAATGGCGCAAAAACATATTCGAAATTGTTGACTATCTGACCGCAGCGCTAGAACCAGATTCGATTGTTATTGGCGGCGGCAACGTCACAAAGCTAGATCGTATGCCGCCGAAATGCCGCGTTGGTTCAAATGCAAACGCATTCACTGGAGGCTTTGCAATTTGGGAGAACAAAGATTTAATCATCTGAGCGCAGTCAAAAATTGGCCAACATTGATGAATGCTGAAGACCGTTGGAACGTGCCTCTTTTGCGCCACACCGCTGCAGCAAAACTGATAGCTGTGAGGAACCAACATTCGTTTGAGTTGAACTTGGGGATCGATAATGCCAGTTAACTTTACCTGCGATCTCACAGGAACCACAACGCCAATTACACATTTTTGGGAGCACACCGTTGGAGTTGCGGCACTAAATGCCGCTTCGATATGCCAAAGCCAACTCCAACCCTTCGAAATTCAAACTAATATTATAACGCTCGAACTTACGCTGCCGCCGCAAGCAGTGGCTGCTGTTACCATCGAATATGCTTCACCGCTGTCATGAAAAACCTCGACCCATCAGATGAAGAAATGTTGGAGCGGTTTGAGCGTGCCGCGTTTAATTATTTTTTGGAACACGCCAATGATGAAAATGGTTTAATTGCCGACAAAAGCACTCCGGGTGCTCCCGCTAGCATTGCGGCCGTTGGCTTTGGCCTGTCCGGCTATCCCATAGGGGTGGAGCGCGGTTGGTTGACACGAGATGCCGCTGCCAGGCGCACACTCGCAACATTGCAATTTTTTTGGAACAGCGAGCAGAGCGAAGACCCGTTCGCCACGGGATATAAAGGATTTTTCTACCACTTTCTCGACATGAAATCCGGCAAGCGCGTTTGGCAATCGGAACTGTCAATGATTGACACCGCTTTACTATTGGCAGGTATTCTTGTGGCTGGTGCTTACTTCGACCAAGATGATGCAAGCGAGAAAGAGATCCGCCATCTCGCCGACGCAATCTACACACGTGTCGACTGGCAATGGGCACGCGGCGAGCAAGTAACTTTGCGACAAGGCTGGAAACCTGAAGCCGGATTCCTGCATTATGGCTGGGATGGTTATTCCGAGGCAATCATCCTCTATGTGTTAGGCTTGGCCTCGCCGTCGCATCCGATTACGGGCGATTGTTATACGGGTTGGACCTCAACCTATCAGTGGGAAAACATTTACGGCCAAGAGTTCTTATACGCTGGTCCGCTGTTCATTCATCATTTTTCCCACGCATGGATTGATTTTGCCGGGATTCAAGATTCGTTCATGCGTAGAAAAAATTGCGACTATTTTGAAAATACCAGGCGGGCAACATTTGTTCAGCAGGAATATGCGCGCCGAAATCCTTATGGGTATCAAGGTTATGGCGAGAATTGTTGGGGGTTTTCAGCAGGTGAGGGTCCCGGTTACAAGAGTATAAGTATTGACGGCAAAACGCGTCAATTTTTCGGATATACGGCGCGTGGCGTTCCATTTGGTCCTGATGATGGCACAATCTGTCCCAGTGCCATGCTTTCATCTTTGCCATTCGTGCCAGATATTACGCTTGCAGCGCTGCGTCATTTAAGTTCGCGTTATCCGCAAGTGATTGCAAACTATGCATTGCCAAGCGGGTTCAATCCAACATTTCAGGGAATTGATCCGACGGGATTGATTACAGAGGGCCGCCTTGGCTTGGACCAAGGCATAATATTGTTGATGATTGAAAATTTTCGTTCAGGTCTAATTTGGAAGCTAATGCGGCGGTGTCCCACGATTACAAGCGGGTTGAGCCGTGCGGGTTTTGCGGGGGGCTGGCTGAAATGACCATGCCGATAAGCGAGAACAACATGCAACAAAATATTCAGCCTGCGATTGAGGCACCTAGCGATCAGATCGACGCCGCTTACGTGAAAAATGTTCATCCCGAGGGTTGGAAAAATCCGAAACCTGTGGGGGTTTATAATCTGGTGGTTATCGGTGCAGGACCTGCAGGGCTTGTTGCCGCGCGCGGCGCTGCGGCTCTAGGTGCAAAGGTGGCTTTGGTAGAGCGCGGGGCTATCGGGGGTGATTGCCTGAATGTGGGATGCGTGCCTTCCAAGACACTCATCAGAACCTCGAGAACCTATGCCGAAATGCGAGCTGCGCGTAACTATGGAGCCCAGGAACCTGGCGTAATCGATATCGATTTCCAAATGGCGATGGAACGCATTCGGCGCATCCGAGCGCGGATTAGCAAGTCAGATTCAATACTAAGGCTAAGCGAAGACGGAATTGATGTTTACCTCGGGGCTGCACGCTTTGCTGGACCGACGAGCGTGGTTGTGGACAATCAAATACTGCATTTTAAGAAAGCGGTGATCGCGACTGGCGCGCGCCCCATGATACCTGACGTAGCTGGATTAGATGATGCAGGTTATTTGACGAATGAAACCGTTTTTGATTTGCCAGCACGTCCACGCCGATTGTTGGTGGTTGGTGG
>DATCEN010000059.1:0-11400 GCA_036510015.1 Aestuariivirga sp. | reverse complement strand
CAAGGGCGTTACCAAGGTCAAGGGCCTGCTGGAGGCCGAAGATGTGGTTAACACAGCCAAGGCCATGGCCGCACTGGGGGCCACGGTAGAGCGTTACCGTGACGGCACCTGGCAAATTGATGGCGTGGGCATAGGCGGCCTCAAATCCCCTGCCGGGGATCTAGACTTTGGCAATTCCGGCACTGGCGTGAGATTGGCCATGGGCTTGATGGCGACCACGCCCCTCACAGCGCGACTGGTGGGCGATGCATCGCTCTCCAAGCGCCCGATGGGCCGTGTCACCGATCCACTTTCACAATTTGGCACAGTGTTTGAAACTGCTGAAGGCGGCCGCTTGCCGCTGACCCTGAAAGGTGCGGTTAATCCTAAGCCTGTGACTTACACTTTGCCGATGGCATCCGCTCAGGTGAAATCTGCTGTGCTGCTGGCTGGTATCAACACCAAAGGCATAACCACAGTGATTGAACCAGTGGCCACACGCGATCACACCGAGCGGATGCTCAAAGCTTTTGGTGCAAAACTTGAAGTCAAAATGAAAGGAACTGCGCGTCACATTGAAATTGATGGCGGGCATGAATTCACCGCACAGGAAATTGCGGTTCCGGGCGATCCGTCTTCTGCCGCCTTCCCTATGGTGGCCGCATTGATTACGCCTGGATCAGATATCATAATTGAAAACATAATGTTGAACCCAACGCGCACGGGTCTCATCGATACGCTCATTGAGATGGGCGGAAATGTTACCATCGAAAATCGCAGACTGGCAGGTGGTGAAGAGGTGGGTGATCTGCATGTCAAGCATTCCACTCTGCGTGGCGTGAAAGTTCCAGCCTCGCGAGCACCCTCCATGATTGACGAATATCCCATTCTTTCAGTTGCTGCTTCATTTGCCGAAGGCACAACTCACATGGCGGGTCTTGAAGAATTGCGCGTCAAAGAGAGCGACCGCCTCAGCGCAGTGGAAGCGGGTTTACAAGTCAATGGTGTTTTCACCCAATCAGGCAAAGACTGGCTGGAAGTAACAGGCGGCGCGGCACCCGGCGGTGGCCGTGTGGTTACCCATATGGATCACCGCATCGCCATGTCATTTATTGTCATGGGTTTGGCATCGCGCATTTATACACGCGTGGATGATGCAAGCTTTATCGCCACCAGCTTTCCGGGATTTGTGGAGTTGCTGAACAGCCTCGGCGCCAAAATCGGCGCGAGTGCTGCCTGATGATCATTACGGTTGATGGGCCTTCCGCCTCTGGCAAGGGCACCATCGCCAAAGCTTTGGCTAAACATTTTGGTTATTATTATCTCGATACTGGAACGCTTTACCGCATGGTGGGCCTCAAGGTGCTACAACTTGGGCTTGATCCAACCGATGAACAAGCCTGTGCGGCCGTTGCTGCCAGCATAGATCCAGCAAGTTTTGCAGATGCAGAGCTGCGCGGCGAGTTAGTGGGTGGTTATGCCTCCAAGGTTGCCATGCTGCCAAAAGTGCGCGCCGCATTGCTGCATTTCCAGCGCGATTTTGCCAAGCGTAAACCCGGCGCAGTTCTGGATGGACGCGATATCGGCACGGTGATCTGCCCAGAGGCTGAATATAAGTTTTTTATCACCGCGTCATTTGAGGCCCGCACCAAACGGCGGCATTTGGAATCGGCTGGAGAGACACTGGCCTCAATTAAAGCTGATATTAAAGCGCGCGATGAGCGTGATGCAACACGCGCCATTGACCCGTTGAAGCCTGCGAAAGATGCCGTGGTGATTGATACATCTGATCTCACACCTGATCAGGCACTGGCTCAAGCTCTCGCTGCGATGGGTTCTTGATTGGCGGCTGTTTTGCTTTGCCACAGCATCGTGCGAACAAGTGCTTCCACTTGTGAGCGAAAAGATGCTGAAATTAAAAATGTTCAGAGCGTGCGGGCGAGCGGATGCGAGCATCCGCCGCTCTAGTGAAGAACTTGCTCGCACGATGCGCTACCGCGCCGACGAAAAACCAGGCTTGGTCGAAAGCCAGCGGAAGCGGATGAAAACCAGCAAAATCAAAATAGCAAACGGCAACCACAATGTCAAAACCACTGGCACGCGACCATCGCGAGAAAACGACACAGCCAATCCTAGAAACTGGTGAAAGCCCAAAATCGCCAGCAGACCTGCCAAAAACCGAAATGGCCCAGGATTGCGTGTAGGCTCAATGACAAACAAGATGGCCAGAAATGGCAGCACCAACACAAAGAGAATCTGCACAAGGCGGTAATTCAGTTCCGCTGTCATCGATTGATCGCGAACCGTCAAACCATTCGGTGGCTGTTTAGTGACCAGCTCAGGCAGGGTCATTTCCCATTCGGAACTGCCGCGCTTACGAAAGGTGCTCGTATCAATCGCCTTAATCGGGCCCTTAAGTTGAGAGCTGGTGCTGGCATTGTAACTTTCTGGCAGAATCCAGCCATTTTTGGCATCAGCCGCTGCAACTTGCACTACGCGAACGTCCGAAACGTCGTAATACTGGTTGGGATCGTCTTCCACGATTGTGAGATGGCCCTTGGCCCCGCCAGTGGCGACAGTTTTTCCATCTGGATAAGTTTGATAGACAAAGATCTTATTGAAAGAATTGCTTTTTGGGGTGATCCCGTCAATCAGCACGGTTTTATCGCCGCTTGAGACGAACAGATCGCCACCTTCCGGTAGTAAGCTGACGAAGCGCTGCACCTGATGCACAAATGACTCGCTGTTATACAGCGAGATCGGCTGCATCCAGCCGAGGATGGTAAAATCGACCGCCGCCACTAACAATGAGAGGCCCACAATCGGAGCCATCAAGCGGTGCAGGCTGAAACCGAGAGCATGCATGGCATCAAGTTCGCGGTTTTGGGCCAATCTTGTGAAACCGAGCATCACGCCCACCGCTAAAGCCATTTGCATCGCAAGGCCGGCATAAAGCGCCAGCCATTGGGCCATATAGGTGAAAACCAGCGCTAAAAAGTTTTCTTGGTGAATGGCCAACCCAAGACCAAGCCTGAAGCGCACACATTCAAGAATGATCAAAACAAACAAAAACACGTTACGCATCGGCCTCAGAACATTGGCCAGAACGTAAAAATCAATGCGCGTTAATGGGAGCAAGCGATAAATCACCTCGTCAGAATGGCAGAAAACGCGCAGCATTTCATCCGGATTTTGATGTTCTGCTGATTTGACTCTGCTTAGCGCGCTTTGTATGGGCTGCGAGAGCTGCAAACCTTGGGGCTGTGGCGATTCCGCTTGGCATGGGCGCTAGGCATTGGCAGACTGAAGAAAACTGATAAAGCAGTGATAACTGTGAACAGGATGAGATAAGTTGATTGTGCTTCGGATCATTATTGAATTGGCAGGTTTGCTTTCTGGTGCTGCCATCATGGTCTTTGGTCTTGCCCAAGGTTATCTGGCGTTTCTTTATTGGCGTTCCAAGAAAAACAACAACTCAATTGAAATACCAACACCTTGGTCTGGCCCTTATCCCACAGTTCTAATTCAACTTCCCATTTTCAATGAGCAATATGTGGTCGAGCGTCTTTTGCGCAATGTCGTAAAGATGGACTATCCGCCAGACAAGCTTTCCATTCAGTTGTTGGATGATTCCGATGATGAAACATGCGTAATTGCCGCACACGTAATTGCCGAACTTCGCAAGGCTGGTCACAACATCACCCATGTGCAACGGCCAGACCATGTTGGCTTTAAAGCTGGCGCTTTGGAATATGGCATGGGTTTAGACAAAGCGGAGTTCATTGCTATTTTTGATGCGGACTTTTTACCACGCCCGGATTTCGTCAAACAAGTTATTGCTTATTTTGCTGATCCCAAAGTCGGCATGGTGCAAACCCGTTGGGAACATCTCAATGCCGATTATTCCATCATCACGCGTCTGATGGCCTTTGCCATCGATAACCATTTTTCGGTGGAACACGGCGGCAGGCAGGCTTCCAATGGCTTTATCAATTTCAATGGGACAGGCGGCATGTGGCGAAGGAAAACCATTATTGATGCTGGCGGCTGGCGCAGCGATACGCTGACTGAAGATCTTGATCTTTCATTTCGCTCACAAATTCTGGGCTGGAAATTTATCTTCGCTGAAAATATTACAACACCATCAGAACTACCGGTTCAGATGAGTGCCGTGCGCAGCCAGCAATTTCGTTGGACCAAAGGTGCTGCCGAAACCGGACGTAAAACCCTTAGCAATCTTTGGACTTCTAACGCACCGCTTGGCACCAAGGTGATGGGCTCATTTCATATGCTGAACAGTTTTATTTTCCTGTTCCTGTTTGTGTTTGGACTTTCGACGGCGCTGTTGCCTTTCATTGCAGGTCGTCACTTTATTTTGGTGGCGACCATTCTCAATGTGATGATTGTCACTTCCATGTTTGCGACACTCTTCACCTACTGGACGTCGCGCCGCAGTGGTGATTTTGAAAAGAGCCACAGTTCAACCAGCCTCATCACCACGACAATGACCTTTACCGCACTCGCTACTGGCCTTTCGATGCATTGCAGCCGTGCCGTGTTGCAGGGTCTTTTCGGCCAAGCCACACCTTTTGTGCGCACGCCAAAACTAAATGTCACTGCTGAAACCACTCAGGTCAAGGGTCAGAAGGCCTACAATATTGCGCGGGTTCCACCAGTGGTTTACTTGGAGTTGGTCATGGCTTTTTGCTTTGCGGCGCTCGTCGTTGTTGGATTTGGCACTCCGGCCATGATATTTGCCGGCATCTATATTTTTTATGCCATTGGCTTTGCAGTCGTCTCGGTGCTCAGTTTGTGGGAAGCGCGGCTTGGTTGAAGGCGCCCTGATTGACAGCGCCAAGGCTTGGGCCTTTGTCACACCCAGCTACAGCGGTGACTATCAGCGATGTGTACTTCTATGCCGCAGCATGGATGCCTTGCTGAGTGGAAATTGGACTCATTATATTGTTGTCGACAGGCCTCATTTGGCAATGTTCCGCCACTTGCAAGGGCCTCGTCGGCATGTACTTGTGACCGATGATATATTGCCCGGTAAAATGCGCTTGCTGTTCCATATGCCCTTTGCTGGCGGGCGCAGTGTGTGGTGGTCAAAAACCGCTGGCCTGTCAATTGGCTGGCATTTGCAGCAAATGGTCAAAATAGGCATTGCCCCGCAGTTAAATGAAGACGGTCTGGCCTATTGTGATTCGGATACTTTTTTTCTGAAGCCGTTTGATGTTGCAGAACTCATCCAGAATAACAAATTTCGCCTTTATCATTCTGGCGTAGCTGCGCAAGCGACCTCCACGCCCAATCCGGCTTACACCCGTGCGGCACTTGAGATGTTGGATCTTCCGCTCGATGGCAGCTATTATGGCTATGTCGATAATTTTGTCACTTGGCGCAGACAAAGTGTGATTGAATTGCAAGTGCGTTTGGGTGAAAAACATGATGGTCAGTGGCAGCGTGCATTCCGCAATCGCTTGCAGGTTTCAGAATATAATCTTTATGGCCTCTATGTTGATAATTTGAGCCAAGCAGAGGCCACGCATTTTCATACAGCACAATTACTGTGTAAAACCCATTGGTCGCGCGAATCGATGACGCCAGAAAAAGTCGCTGCTTTTTGCCAAGGTCTTGCACCACATCAAGTGATGGTGGGTATTCAGTCTTTTGCTGGTGTTGATATTGCTTTGCTGACCCAGCAGTTTGAAAAAGTTTTGAATAAGGGACAGCTCGCTTAATGTGGCGCAAGGCTTTCAGTATCTATTGGAATGCCCCAGGCGGCCGCCCCATCATGGTGGCCTTGCTGATGTTGCTTGCCTCAACCTCAGATTTTCTCAGCATGGGTGCCTTGGTGCCACTTGTTTCGCAAGTGACATCTGACGGAGGGCAGAAGAATTCAGCCATTTCCAGGATCATCGATCAGGTTTTCAACTGGCTCGGTCTCACACCCACTTTCACCATGTTATTGATTTTTGTCACCGTTGGTTTGGTGCTCAAATCATTGATTGCTTTGGCGTCCATGGCATTCGTGGGCATCTCCGTGGGCGATGTTGCAACTGGTATTCGCACCAAGTTGCTGTCGGCTATGGTACAGGCGAATTGGACCTATTTCACTGATCGTAAGCCTGGCGAAGTTGCCGCCCAAATTTCTGCCCAGTCAACCTTGGCGGCGCAAGCCTATTTGTCTTCGGCATCGCATGTGACAACACTGATTTCCGGGCTGGGATTGTTTATGGCCGCAGCCTTAGTATCCCCCCAGCTTTTGTTGTTCACGGTGATTGCTATCGCCTTGTTAATTTGGCCGCTGAGTGCTGTTTTAAAATTTGCCGAGCGGGCGAGCAAGCAACAGTTCCAAGCATCAAATGATCTCACCACGGGGCTTGAAGACGTGGTGAATAATATGAAGCCCCTCAAGTCTATGGCTAGACAGGGGCGCTTCATCCAAGGCTTTAACGCCAATATCAGGGATTTGCGCACAAGCTTCATTCAAAACATCATCAGTCGTCATGCTACTTTCTATGGGCAAGACATTCTAGCAACGCTGTTGGTGGTCACCGCCGTTTGGGTTGGCGTTGAAGTGTTGCACACCCCGATGTCACAATTTTTGGTGTTTGGCATTGTCTTTTATCAGATGATTGATGTGGTCAAACGCATTCAACAATCCTTGCAAGAAGCCATCTCTGCATCAGCTGGTTATTTCGGCGTGATGGACACAATCCGGAAGGGTGAGGCCCAAGAAGAAGTAGACACTGGCCGCCTGTTGCCAAGCCTCACCAAGGCGCTGTGTCTTGAAGATGTTACATTCTCCTATGGCGCAAAGCGCGTTCTTTCCCATGCCACTGCGGAAATACCTGCCAGCAAGATCACTGTTTTGGTTGGCCAATCGGGTTCAGGCAAAACCACGATGCTTGATCTTATTATTGGTTTTAATCGACCGACCAAGGGCCGCATCACCATAGACGGTGTTGATCTCAACACCATCAGTCTCAAAGCCTGGCGCAGCCAAATTGGCTATGTGCCGCAGGAGTTGACTTTGCTGCGCGGCACTATCGCAGATAATATCATTCTGGGTGATGATAAGTTGGGCCGAGAGGATATTAAAAATGCTTTGCGTTTGGCTGGCGCTTTTGAATTTGTATCAGACTTACCCCAAGGCATAGATACTGAGATTGGCACTATGGGTGCAAAACTTTCTGGCGGCCAGCGGCAGCGCATTTCACTGGCGCGTGCCTTGGTGCACAAACCCAAACTTTTACTGCTTGATGAAGTCACCAGCGCTTTGGATGAAGTGACCGAAGCGGAAATTTGTAAAAATGTAAAAGCGCTTTCGGGGAGCCTTACTATCCTTGCCATCACCCACAGGCCAGCTTGGCGCAAAATCGCCGGGCGTATTTACAAAATTACCGGCGGCAAAGCCGTGCTGGAATCCAAATCCAAATCTTGAAACTGGATTCACGCGGGGCTTGCTTGCGTCTATAGCTTGTTCAAGAAATGCTTCGCTGATTCGCAAGCGAAGCAAGTTTGTGGGGCCAAATTTTGGTGATGTTACTGCCACTTCAGCATGGAAGGACTTTGCGCTGTGCGCTTGCTTGCGCCGCGCTGAGTGTGGCCAACGTAACGCCTGCCCATGCTGCTTTGTTGGATGAAAGCGAAAAGCTTTCTGGCAGCGCATGGTCGTGGGGGCTTTCTGTCATTGGTTTGGCCTTGGCGGGTGCTTTTGCCCTTCGCGCCAAACGCAGTGGTGCGATCCTACAAACCGCTAAGCGCAAGTTGGGAGAAGTCGAATATCAGCTCAATGAAGCTGAGGCGGCATTGCAAGCGGAATCACTCATCCTGATAACCTGGGGTGCCGCAGCGACAGCACCTGAGCGCATGGTCGGCACCCTGCACGGTATTGTTGATTTACCCAAGGCATTAACTGCCGTGATGGATTTTCCGGCCTGGCTCGAACGCGATTCGGCGGAGCAACTTTTAAGCGGGATCACTAAACTGCGCCAATCTGGAGCGCCGTTCAATATCGGCATAAGAACCCGCACTGGCGATTTGTTGGAAGCTGACGGCCGCGCAGCTGGCACCATGTCCACCTTGCGCTTTAGGCCTCTTGCTGGACAGCGGCTGGAAACCAGCGAGACCCAACTTGATGCCCATAAGCTTGCCAAACAGGTCGAACGATTGAGTGGGCTTTTGGATGCAATCCCCTTCCCAGTGTGGTTGACCAACAAGGACGGTGGGCTTGGTTGGGTGAACAAAGCTTATGTTGATGCGACAGGGGCCACTTCAGCTGATCGGGTTTTAAGCGAAAATCTCGTTTTCATCAAACCGGACAGTATTGATCGTTCAAAAGCCGACGCAGCAAGCCATCGTATTGGTCGTGCGCGCGCTGTATTTGGGGGTCACAAACGCGCTTACAGTATCCACGAAATGCCAAAAAACGACAGCATTTTTAGCTTGGCGATAGACGTAACCCCACTTGAAGAAGCTGAGCGAGAATTAGAGCGTTATCTTAAAGCGCACGGTTCCACTCTGGATAAGCTTTCAACTGCAATTGCCATTTTTGGACCAGACCAGCGCCTTCGCTTTCATAATCAGGCCTATACTGAATTGTGGCAGCTGGAGGAAAGTTACCTTGCGGGCCAACCAGCAGATGGTGAAATTCTTGATCGCCTCCGGCAGAAGCGCATGCTGCCCGAACAGGCCAATTTTCGTGAATGGCGCAGCAAGCAACTGGACGCTTATTCCAAACTCGAATCGCGTGAAGAGTTTTGGTATTTGCCAGATGGTCGCTCACTGCGCGTGGTTGCAGAACAACATCCTTTTGGCGGCGTAAGTTACCTTTACGAAAATCTCACCAAAGAACGCCAACTTGAAAGTCGTATCAATGAACTGTTTGATGTGCAGCGTGAAACGCTGGACAATCTGGCCGAAGCCATTGCGTTGTCAGGCCCTGATGGCCGCATCAGATTGTTTAACCCAGCCTTTGGGCGCTTCTGGAATCTCGATCCGACATTCCTAGAAAAAAAGCCACATCTCGATGAAATTGCCCGCCTGCCAAGCCTTGCTCTTGATGCAAAAAATGCTTGGGCCGATATCAAATACTCAATCACCGGGCTTGAGGCCAACCGCAAAGAACTTGATGGCCGCATTGAACATGCAAACCGCATGATGCGTTACCGTGCTGTGCCCTTGCCTGATGGTAACGCGCTGCTCACGTTTACCGACGTTTCTGATTCATCGCGAGTCGAGCGCGCCTTGCAAGACAGGGCAGAAGCGCTTGAGGCGGCAGATAATCTCAAAAACCGCATTCTCACCAATGTATCTTACGAAGTGCGAACCCCGCTCAATAGCATCATCGGCTTTTCCGATGCATTATCGTTTGGTGTGGCCGGGCCCATGCCGCCCAAACAAAGCGACTATGTATCGGCCATTCGCCGGGCCTCGGAAGAGCTTAAGGTCATCATTGACGCAATCATTGATCTATCCGCCATTGATGCGGGCCAAATGGAATTGAAGCTCGCTGACGTTGATGTGGCCAGTTTACTGGAACGCTCAGCCGAGAAATTTATGCCGCTGTTCGACAAGAAGAACCTCGAACTCTCGGTGGAGATGGCTTCAGATGTTGACACTTTACGCGCTGATGCGGAACGCCTTGAACAAGTGCTGGGCAATCTGCTTTCCAATGCGGTGGGCTTCACCGCACCTGGCGGGAAAATTAAGTTGGGCGCCAGACGCCAAGGTGAAAATCTGCAAATCTGGGTAGCCGATTCTGGCCGTGGTATTGAACCAGAATTCCAGACACAGGTGTTTGACCGTTTTAATTCAAAGCCCATGCCCGGCAGCCACCGTGGCCCCGGCCTTGGCCTTGCTTTAGTGAAAAGTTTCATTGAGCTGCATGGTGGCAAAGTCTCGCTGGTTTCAAAATTGGCACATGGCACCACAGTAGTTTGCACTCTGCCTCTGGCCGGCCCAAGCAAGGGCCAGCGCGGGGCCACTTCAAAAGCGGCGTGAGCCATGCACTTTGTTTCGCAAGGGCCGCAAGCAACTGAAGCCTGGGCCAGAACTCTGTCACTTTTCGCAAGGCCAGGCTTTGTGGTTCTATTGAAGGGTGATTTGGGCGCGGGAAAATCCACTTTCGCACGCGCCTTCATCAAGGCTTTGGCTGTGGATGAAAAAGACTTTGATGTGCCCAGCCCCACTTTCACGCTGGTGCAGGCCTATGACGATCTGCGCGTGCCTGTGGCCCATGTTGATCTTTATCGCCTAGGGGCAAACGGCGATGTGGCAGAGCTTGGGTTGGAAGAGCTGGCGAAGACCCATCTTTTGCTAATTGAATGGCCGCAAGATCGTTGCGACAAGCTTTCCGAACACAGGCTGCATCTCACTCTTTCAGGCAGCGGCACCAACCGCAACATTGAAGTTGAGGCGCATGGTGCATGGGCCAAGGTCTTAAGTCGCAATGCTGAGATTGAAGCATTTTTAAATGTTCATAACATTGCATTGGCCAATCGGCGTTTTTTTGAGGGGGATGCGTCATCGCGACGTTATGAAAAAGTGCAAAGTGGGTCTGGCGCGTTGATCCTAATGGACATGTCGCAAAGGCCAGATGGCCCGCCCGTTAAAAATGGCAGACCTTACAGCGCCATAGCGCATCTTGCAGAAGGCCTACGCGAAGTGGTTGGCGTCAATGATGAACTGCTTAAGATGAATTATAGCGCGCCGCGCATCTTGGTCTGCGATTTAAACCACGGTTTAGCACTGATCGAAGACTTAGGCTCGCAAGTTTATGGCCAGATGATCAGAGCAGGCGCGGATATGACAGAGCCGATGCACGCTGCTATTGATCTTTTGGCTGATATGGCAAGCCGCGTATGGCCGCGCCAAGTGCCTGTGCGCGGCGCAGGCATTTATGCCGTGCCTTCTTATGATGAAGAAGCGCAACTGATTGAGGTTGATCTGCTGCCTGTGTGGTTTCATGCTCACCTTCACGGCGGCGTTGCGCCTGATGCCTTGCGCCATTCTTTTGCAGACCTGTGGCAAGAGGTTCTGCCCGTCACTCAGCTCGCGCAACCAATATGGGTGTTGCGCGATTTTCATTCGCCCAATCTGATATGGCTGCCGGAACGTGAAGGCGTGCGCCGTGTTGGTCTGATTGATACGCAAGATGCAGTCTTGGGTCATCCGGCTTATGATCTGGCTTCGCTGTTGCAAGATGCGCGGGTCGATGTGGAATTTGCTTTTGCGGATCAACTTTATGTGCGGTATGAAACTCAACGCAAAAAGCAAGGAGCCTTTGAAGCTGAAGAATTTGCGCGCGCCTATGCCGTTCTGGGTGCGCAGCGTGCCAGCAAAATTCTTGGCATATTTGCCAGGCTCAACGCGCGTGATGGCAAACCGCAATATCTCAAACACATGCCGCGGGTT
>DATCEN010000058.1:0-2824 GCA_036510015.1 Aestuariivirga sp. | reverse complement strand
GTCCACTGCGCCCAAGGTTTTTGAATAAGCATGAGCAATCTCGTCACAACGCAATGGCTGGTCGCGCATTTAAACGACGCCAACTTGGTGTTGCTCGATTCGACCTGGCACCTGCCCACCGCCAAGCGCAATGCGCATGAGGAATATATCGCTGCTCACATTAAGGGCGCACATTTTTTTGACATTGACCAAACCTCCGATCGCGCTAGCCCGCTGCCTCATATGTTGCCGACAGCCGAACAATTCGCCGCACAGATGAGCACATTGGGCATCGGCAATGACAGCCATGTTATCGCCTATGATTCCTACGGACTATTTTCGGCCGCGCGGTGCTGGTGGATGTTCAAAGTGTTTGGCCATCAGAAAGTTTCAGTGCTCGATGGTGGTTTAAAAAAATGGTTGGCCGATGGGCACAGCGTTGAAAGTGGTGAGCCACCTGCCCCGTCAACAACGCACTTCGCAGCAACATTCAATTCCCAAATGGTGCGCAGCATGGCCGAGGTTGAAGCCAGCACCGATCAAATCGCTGATGCCCGTTCGGCTGCGCGCTTTAGAGGTGAAGAGCCTGAACCGCGTGCAGGCGTTCGCCCCGGTCACATCCCTCATGCCCGCAATGTGCATTACGCTGGGTTACTTGCTGCTGACGGTACGATGCGGCCGCTCAACGATTTGGCCACGAAGTTTGCTGACGCTGGAATTGATACGGCAAAGCCCATCATCACCTCATGCGGCTCTGGCGTCACGGCAGCAATCTTGACGCTGGCACTGGCTGAACTCGGCGCAAAAGACACGGCACTTTATGATGGAAGTTGGACGCAGTGGGGCGCGTCCGCCATGCCACTCGCCACTGGCCCCGCTTAAATCACAGCCACTAACTCATCCACATTTTGAAGCGTTTGCACCACAGGTTTAAACGGCCTTCTCACCATGATAACCGGCAATGCTAAAGCCGCCGCAGCACCCAGCTTTGCGGGCCGTGCGCCACCCGCATTCTTACTCACCAGAAATTCCGCCTGCGATGAGCGCAGCAAATCAATCTCAGCTTCCAAAGTGAAAGGCGGGCGTTCCAACATCACCTGCCAGTTATAAGATGCAGCCACTTCAGCCTGCTCAATCATTCGCGCGACGCCGGAAAGATCAGCCCGTGCGAAAAACGGCCCAACTTCCTTGCGCCCCACTGTCACCACAACTTTGGCATTCTGCGGCAAGGCTTCAACTGTTGCAGGCACCGTTTCCACCTCGCGCCAATCATCGCCAGCTAGGGGCTGCCATTCTGGGGCTTGCAGCCGTAACAATTTCACAGCCACCTTATTACAGGCCTCATAAGCATGAGCCGACATCTTTGCCGCAAAAGCGTGAGTGGCATCCACCACAACGTCAAACGCCCCAGCTTTGAGATAGGCTTCCAGACCTTCAACGCCGCCAAATCCACCCTTACGCAACTTACCTTTTGGCAAGTGAGGCGAATGAGTTACGCCAGCCAGCGAAGATGTTACATCATGGCCTATCTGCACTAAAGCATCCGCCGCCTGCCGCCCCAAACCTGTGCCACCGAGAATGAGAATGCGTTTAGCTTGCATGACCGATCGCTTTACCTTCGCGTGAAACCACCATCACATCAACCACCGCCGCCGCACCCACCACGGCAACGGCTTGCGCCAGCGCCTCAGTGGCAACCAACTGTACCAAATCTGAACTCGCCAGTTGCAACACTTCCAAAGCCGTGTTGGCGGCCAAAACCTGCGGCCGCAAAGCCTCCGGTACACGTGCGGCCAGCCACGCAAAATCCACTTGAGACCGACCCGAATGCAAATCCATATGACCTTGCGCTAGCTTCACCATCTTGCCAAAGCCGCCGCCAATCGTAAGGCGCTGAACCGGATGGCTGCGGATATATTTCAGCACCCCTCCTGCAAAGTCACCCATGTCAAGCATCGCCTCCAGCGGCAGGCCATAAGCTGCCCGCACGGCATCTTCTGATGTTGATCCAGTGCAGCCCGCCACATGCGATAAGCCATTGGCGCGCGCCACATCGATGCCGCGGTGAATTGAGGCAATCCATGCGGCACAAGAGAACGGATGAACCACCCCCGTTGTGCCCAAGATCGAAAGGCCGCCTATAATCCCCAATCTGCCGTTCCAGGTTTTCAGCGCAATCTCCGCTCCGCCTGGAATGGAAATTTCAATCTCCACATCGCGCCCGCCGAGGCGCTCAATTTCAGCAATCATCATTTGACGCGGCACAGGGTTAATCGCGGCCTCACCCACGCCGATAGGCAAGCCTGCTTTGGTAACAGTGCCCACGCCCTCGCCCGCCTTAAAGCGAATGCCAGAGCCACCCAACCGCAGCGTAACCACAATCAATGCGCCATGCGTCACATCTGGGTCATCGCCAGCATCTTTGGTGATGCCAACGCGCGCCCAGCCTTCGCCCTTCTCGGCCACGGCCAAAGGAAACGAGGGCTGCTCGCCCTTAGGCAAAGTGATCGACACAGGATTGGGAAACGCACCCGTCAACAAAGCCGTATAAGCCGCCTTCACCCCAGCGGTGGCACAAGCCCCCGTGGTCCAGCCCTTACGCAATTCACCTTCTGGCTTCTCATAACGCATAAAGTTATTCTATAAGGCACAAATGTTAAGTGAAACACCCAAAGTGAAAAGCCTGCAACAAGCAGATCTGCCCTCCGGCTTTGCACGCCTTGATGCCGAGGCCTTTCCCGTGTTTGAAAAAGGCTGGGTCTGGCTTGTAGGCGCAGGCCCAGGCGCACCCGGCCTCATGTCTCTGCTGTGCTATCACGCCATGCAAAATTGCGATGTGGTGGTT
>DATCEN010000057.1:0-6264 GCA_036510015.1 Aestuariivirga sp. | reverse complement strand
TTGGAAGTGCGCATCACGCCATAGATGGGCATCGAATATGGGTCATCGCGATGATGTGGCCTGTGCGGCTATACATGAGCCTAAGTCTTTCTGAATTCAAACCCAACCACCACAAAGCATCATTGAGAATACTGAATTTCTGCAGGATTACCGTTTAGGCGGCGGTGCGCCTAGAATAGATGTCCAGAAGGGTAGCAAGACGAGAATTAGAACTATGCGGGCCAAGGCTGCTTTGAGATTGGTGATCAGGTTGGCAAGGGGCTGCGGCGGCACAAATCATCCTGCATTGGGATCACTGGGGCACAGCAACAGGCATTTAGCTCGCAATCCACTTTCTCATTGAAATACTAATATATTAGTATATAAAAGTGTAACGGAGTATGGGATTGTTAATGTCAACACGGTCGCAAGATTTGGAAAAGTTGTCGGTAGACAGAGCCGGATTAAAGTTCAACTTGCGGGCCAAGCTAGGTCGCCCGCGCACAGCAACGAGTATTATTCATGAAGAGTTGCGACGCGAAATTATAAGTCTTGTGCGCAAACCCGGCGATGTTGTTTCAGAAAACGAAATTGCTGCTGGCTATGGAGTCAGCCGCACGCCAGTGCGCGAGGCGATCTTGAAACTGGCCGATGAACGCCTTGTCGAAACTTTCCCACAGGCTGGCACTTTCGTGTCTCAGATTCCGGTCGCTGGATTATCTGAAGCCATATTGGTGCGTACGACCTTAGAGCGATTGACCACCCGCATGGCGACGCAAAAAGGCGACACGAAAGCCATCAATAGCATTGCTGGAAAAATACAAGACCAACGCCGCGCCGCCGAGATTCAAGATCGTGATGCATTCCACAATGCCGATGAGGCGTTTCACGAAGCAATTGCAATTGCTGCAGGCCATGTAGGTATTTGGCGCATTGTACAAACCGTAAAATTTCAAGTCGATCGTTATCGCCGTTTGACGCTGCCGGCACCTGGTCGCATGATGAAAGTCATCAAAGAGCACGAAGCAATTTTAAAGGCCATTAAACAGGGCAATTCTGAATCAGCTGAAGAGAGCATGACAACGCATCTTGCAGCCTTGGCCAGCTTTGATGATCTGAAGCACATCAATCCGAACTATCTATTGCGCGAGAAATAAGAAGCATGAGCGCCGCCGAGCCATTCCTTCACCCTGATCGGTTGTTCCCTGCGGAGCCTTCAACGCGAAATATCGCCCGCATGCTTTATGCCGAAATTAAAGATGCACCAATTGTTTCGCCGCATGGGCATACGGATCCAAGTTGGTATGCTGAGAACAACGCTTTTCCCGATCCTGCAGCTTTGTTTGTCGTGCCTGACCATTATGTTTTCAGGATGCTCTATTCGCAGGGCGTTCCGCTGGAAAAACTAGGCGTTCCGCGCATTGATGGTGGCGTAACTGAAACTGATCCGCGCAAAATTTGGAAATTATTTGCCTCACATTGGTATTTGTTTCGGGCCACGCCGACGCGGCTGTGGCTCGATCATGCGTTCTCAACTCTGTTTGATGTCAACGAAACACTCTCGCCCGCCAATGCTGATCGCATCTACGATCAGATTGCGCAGCATCTTGCCATGCCTGAATTTCGCCCACGCGCTTTGTTTGAACGCTTCGGCATCGAGGTGATTGCAACCACGGAAAGTGCGCTTGATCCACTGGAATATCATAAGCAAATCAAAGCCTCCGGTTGGCGTGGCAGGGTGATTACCACCTATCGCCCCGACTCCGTGATCGACCCTGACTTTGAAGGCTTTCACCAAAACCTCAAACGCTTTGGTGAAATCACCAATTGCGATACAACAACATGGCGCGGGTATCTCGATGCACATCGTAAACGCCGCGCTTTTTTCAAAACCTTCGGCGCAACAGCAACCGATCACGGCCACGCCAGTGCGCGCACCGCAAATCTTTCAACGCCGGAGGCCGAAGCGCTTTTCATGCGTGTATCAACCGGACCCGTTTCGGCAGCTGATGCCGAATTATTCCGCGCCCAGATGTTAACCGAAATGGCCAAGATGAGTGTTGAAGATGGTTTGGTGATGCAAATTCATCCGGGCTCTGCGCGCAATCACAACCGCTTCATTTTTGAACGCTTTGGCCGCGACAAGGGCGGCGATATTCCAACCCAGACTGATTATGTCTCAGCGCTCAAGCCGATGCTCGACCTTGTGGGCAATGAATCCAATCTCACCGTCATATTGTTCACGCTCGATGAAGATTCTTATGCGCGGGAATCGGCCCCACTCGCTGGCCACTATCCTTGCCTGCGCTTAGGCCCAGCTTGGTGGTTTCATGATAGTTATGAGGGCATGATGCGCTTCCGCGAGATGACCACTGAGACAGCGGGCTTTTACAACACCGTGGGCTTCAATGATGACACCAGAGCCTTCTGTTCTATTCCGGCTCGCCATGATGTGGCGCGACGGGTTGACTGCGCCTTCTTGGCCAATCTCGTCACCACGCACCGTTTGCATGAAGATGAGGCGCATGAACTTGCCCAGCAACTAGCCTACGGTCTCGCAAAGGCCGCCTACCGACTATAAACTGAAAACCAAAGGGAGAAATGAAATGAATAAATTTGAAATCACACGCCGCGGAATTTTAGGTGGTGCCGCCAGTTTGGCCGCACTTGGCCTTGGCCCATTGCGTGGGTTTGCAGCAACTGCACCTGCGGCCCCCGTCGAGCTCAACATTGTTGACGTTGCTGGCAATTTGGCGCTCACCCAGCCCGCAATTGAAGCCTATGCCAAGGCCAAGCCAAATTTTGTTTCTAAAATCACTTTCACCAAAGCCCCAGCGCCAGAACTTCCCGGCAAGATCAAGGCAGAGCAAGATGCCGGCAAAGTTGATATCGATATGGTGTTGACCGGAACTGACGCGCTCGCTGCTGGCCTAGAGCAAGGCCTGTGGACACAGCTTTTGCCAGACCAAGCCGCAAACCTGCCAAAGCTCATTGATATTTATCTGCCGGGTGCTGCCGCCATGCAGGGCCTCGCCAAAGGGCAGGGTGTCACCGTCACCTATTATCCATCTGGCCCATTGCTTGAGTACATGCCTGATAAAATCAAAACACCGCCAAAGACTGCAGAGGAATTGTTGGCCTACACCAAACAAAATCCCAATCGGTTTATTTATGGCCGCCCCGCCAATTCTGGCCCGGGCCGCACTTTCCTGATGGGCTTGCCCTACATCTTGGGCGACAGCGATCCGAAGGACCCGATGAAGGGTTGGGACAAGACCTGGGCCTATCTCAAAGAATTGGATGCTGGCATTGAATATTATCCAACCGGCACAGGCCCGACGATGAAGGAACTGGGCGAAGGCACGCGCGATATGATTGTCTCTACAACAGGCTGGGATATTAACCCGCGCGTTCTCGGCGTTGTGCCGAAGGAGGCGAAAATCACCGCGCTCAAAGGTTTTCATTGGGTGACGGATGCGCATTATATGTGCGTGCCCAAAGGTCTTGCGGCTGACAAATTGGCTGTGGTTCTTGATCTCATGTCATTCTTGCTTCTGCCAGCCCAGCAAGCTGTTACTTACGATCTAGGCTATTTCTATCCGGGCCCAGCAGTGAAGGGAGTCCCAATTGAAATGGCACCGGCCGCAAGCCAAGCCGCGATCAAAGAATTTGGCCGCCCCGAATATGAAGCGTTGATCGCCAGCGCTCCGCTCGAATTGCCATTGGATGCCGCGCCAATGGTTGCCGCCTTCCGCCGTTGGGATGAAGAAATCGGCTCTAAGAAAACCAAGTAAATCTAAAGCGCCGCCTTTTTGCGAGTTTAAAAGGCGGCGCATCTTTTGGTATTGAATAGGTCAATTCGTCAATGGACACGCAAACTACATTTCAATCGCTGCGGCTTGAAAAAGTTGGACGAACCTTTGGCACAATGAACGCGCTTCAGGATTTATCGCTAGAGATAAAGCGCGGCGAATTTATTGCGCTGCTCGGCCCATCAGGTTGCGGTAAGTCAACGGCACTGAATTGTATCGCGGGGCTTCTCACCACAACCAGCGGTTCCATCTGGCTTGATGACAAGCGCATCGACACTTTGGCCGTTGAAGATCGCGGTTTTGGCATGGTGTTCCAGAATTATGCGCTGTTTCCACATATGAGTGTGCGTTCTAACATTGGCTTTGGGCTTCGTATGCGAGGGCTCCCTAAAGCTGATATTGAAAAGCGCGTTGATGAGGCCATTCGCACCGTGCGCCTTGAAAGCCAAGCTCACAAATTACCCGGCCAACTTTCTGGTGGCCAACAACAACGCGTTGCTATTGCCAGAGCCATAGCGATTGATCCGCCTTTGGTGTTGATGGATGAACCGCTTTCAAATTTAGACGCCAAGTTGCGATTAGAAATGCGCCGTGAAATTCGCCGCATTCACAAAGATCTCGGCGGGGTTACTATTTATGTGACCCATGACCAAGATGAGGCTCTGTCTTTGGCAGACCGCATCGTCGTGCTGCGTGATGGGGTGATCCGCCAGGTGGGCACACCTGAAGACCTTTATCTGCGCCCCGCTCATATTGACGTTGCCGAATTTATGGGTTTCCGAAATCGGTTTGATGGAACTCTCATTGGCGGTAAAACAGTTATGCCGATGAACGGCGCCAGCGCCGATTTCGATGGCACTATCTTTGAAGGTGTCGCTGTCAATACTTTGGCGGTGGGCGCTGTCACGGCAGCCATTCGCCCCGACGATTTGGTTCCCGTAACCGCTCGCGCCAAAGGCATCGATGCCTTGGTGGAGTCAATTGAATATCGCGGCCATGATTTTTTTGGCACGGCGCGCACCGAAAAAAATATTGAACTATTTTTTCGTTCTGATCGCACTTTAAGTGCGGGAACAAAAATTCGTCTTGGCGCTGATCCGGCGAAAGTTCTATTTTACAACGGGGCTAGCGTATGAACCAACAAAGCATTCCGCTGCGCACGCGTCTAGCGGCTCACGGCATTGATGGCGTGACCATGTTGGTTATACCGGCGGCTCTGTTGTTGCTGGCACTGTTCATTTATCCTTTTAGCTATGGCTTTGTTCTTTCTTTCCATCCGAAGGATGGATCTCTTTTCGGCAATTACGAAAATTTTTTCTCTGATCCATTTTTATACAAAACAATTTACACAACGCTGGCGCTGGCCGTTCCGGTCACATTGCTTAATCTCATCGCTGCTGTGCCTGTTGCTTTCCGTGTCAGGCGAATGCGCCATCAACGCCTCATCACCACCATTTTGGTTTTACCAATCACCCTCGGCACGGTCTTGGTTGCTGAAGGCATGTTGAATTATTTCGGCCCACAAGGTTGGTTTATCCGCACACTGACTATTTTAGGGATCGGCTCACCATCATCAGTCAGGCTTGTGCATAATTATTGGGGCGTGTTTTTATCACTTGTGATTACCGGCTTTCCCTTTACCTTTCTGCTCACGTTATCTTACGTCAGTGGTATTGATGTCGCTTTGGAAAATGCCGCCGCCACACTGGGCGCGCGCGCTGCAGCTCGTTTTCGTACGATATTCCTGCCGCTGCTCGCCCCTGGCCTTGCGATCACCTTTTGTCTGAGTTTTGTTCAGGCCTATTCGGTTTTCCCCTCCGCCGTTTTGCTCGGTGCGCCCGCTGGCCCGACACGAGTGATTTCAATTGCGGCCTACCAGGCAGCCTTTGAGCAATATGATTATTCTCTGGCTTCGGCGATTGCGATGATTATGGGTGCTGTGCAGCTCATCGTTGTGGTTGGTGTATTATTATCTCGCAACCTGTTTTACCGCGGGCCAGCCGCCGGCGCGAAAGGTTGAATCATGACAACGCTTTCCCCCACCGTCCGCGATGTTGGAGCTAAGCTCTGGGTCATTACGATTTGGACGTTGCTCAGTTTCTTTGTAATCAACTTGTTTGGAATCATAGGCGCGGTGACGACGAGTTCATTTGCAACGCGTTGGCTGCGCTCATGGCTTCCTAACGGGTTCACCACCAATTGGTATTACTCTGCTTGGTCAGAGTTTCAACTCAGTGACGTGCTGATTACAACATTTGAAGTTGTGGGCGCTGTGGTGGTTCTGTCTGGCCTCGTCGGGGTGCCCGCTGCTTATGCGATGGCGCGTCGGCAATTTTACGGCAAGCAATTTATCATGTTGATTTTTTTACTGCCCTTGCTCGTGCCGCCGATTACTTACGGAATTCCATTGGCAACGGTGTTGTATCAAACAGGTTTTGGCGGAACCCTAACGGGCGTTATTCTTGCCAATCTT
>DATCEN010000056.1:0-9209 GCA_036510015.1 Aestuariivirga sp. | reverse complement strand
AACCATCGCGTTTGATGGTGGCATTATCGCCACCGGAACCTTTGACCCACAAAACTTCGACGTTTTCGCCGGTGAGCGGATCCTTTTCCCAAATCTTTGAGGATGTGTTGCCGCCGCCATAGTTGGTCACACGCTTATCAGAGCCTAATAAATTGGAGCGATACACAAGGCGATCCGGCTCATTCATTGTTTGGGCTTTGGCACTATCCCAAAGATTTGGAATGGCGTGGGAAGTGGAATCGGACACGGATCAGCCTCACATAGTTTCTATATTTCTTTTAAACTCGCACCACAAACCTGAGGTGTCAATCATAATCAATCATCTTCAATCAAATTGCTGCGCTGCAGCGACGAATTTTGCGCGAAGTTGATTGACAGCTGTCAGATTCGATCATAGCCTTAAATTATTATTAGGAACCGTGATGCACGAAAAAGAGCGACATAGCGCCATTTTACAAGCCGTAAAGGAGCGGCCTGTGGTGACGATTGAGGAATTAGTCTCGCTTACCGAAAGCTCTGAGGCCACTGTGCGGCGCGACATCACCGCCCTTCACGCGCAGAACCGTTTGCGCCGCGTGCGCGGCGGGGCTGAGGCCATCAACCAACCGCATCTGGCAGGCACGCCTTTCACGGTGAATGCCATGAAAAATATTGCCGCAAAGCGGGCAGTTGCTAAGGCGGCGGTTGAACTTTGCCAAGATGGTGAACCCATCATCATTAATGGTGGCACAACAACCTATCAAATGGTGCATTATCTCACCCACCGCATAATGCCGGTGTTTACCAATTCATTTCCCATCGCCGAATATCTGCTGAAGCATTCCAAGAATGTAGTGACGCTGCCGGGTGGCACGATTTACCGTGAACAGAACATCATTCTCTCGCCATTTGAAAACGACATGACGCAGAATTTTTCTGCCAAGCGCATGTTCACCAGCACGCAGGCAATTAGCCCCTTTGGCATTATGGAAAGCGATCCGCTTCTCATCTTGGCGGAACAGAAGTTATTAAGCCAAGCCGAAGAGTTGATCGTTCTGGCCGATTCATCAAAATTTAAAACGCATTCCAGTCTTGTGCTGTGCAAGCTTTCTCGCATCTCAATGATCATCACAGATAGTGGCATTGATGATCGCGAAGCGGCAATCGTGCGCGATGCAGGGATCAAACTAAGAATCGTCGATATTGCAATCGACCAAAAAGAATCTTCGCTGTCAGCATGAGGCTGATGGTGGTGATATAAACGGAGGAAGAAAACATGAAACTTTCAATCAAAACGCTGGCTGTTGCCAGTGTTGCAATTGGCTTAATGGGTGCTGGCGCTCATGCTGATGACTTGACGGTAGGCCTTTTAGTCAAATCGCTCGGCAACGGATTTTTCGATGCTGCCCACAAGGGTGCTGACAATGCCGCCAAGGAATTGGGCGACACGAAGGTAATTTATACTGGCCCAACCAAGGCCACCGCCGAAGGCCAGATCGAAATCATCAATTCTCTGATCGATCAAAAAGTGGGCTGCATTGCGATTTCCGCAAATGACCCGGATGCTGTCGTTCCAGCCCTCAAAAAGGCGATGGACCGTGGCATTAAGGTTATTTCATGGGATTCGGGCGTGAATGAAAAAGGCCGTATGCTGCATCTCAATCCATCAGACACTGGCCTGATTGGTGATACCATCATCAAGCTGGCTGCTGACTATCTGCCAGATGGCGGCGAAGTTGCCATTCTATCGGCTGCTTCAACTGCTGCCAACCAAAACTCTTGGATTGACGCTGCCAAGAAAATTCTGCCAACCAAATACCCTAAGATCAAATTGGTTGATGTGGTTTACGGCGATGATGACTCGGCCAAATCGACCGACGTTGCCAAGGGCCTTCTCAAAGCCCATCCAAACCTGAAAGCCATCATTGCTCCAACGACGGTTGGTGTTGTGGCTGCCGCCCAAGTGGTGACTGATGCTGGCCTCATTGGCAAAGTGAATGTCACTGGGTTAGCTCTGCCATCTGAATTCAAGAAGTTCATCGACAACGGCGCATCGCAAGCTGTGGCTTTGTGGAACCCGATTGATCTGGGCTATTCTGCGGTTGAACTCTGCCATGACCTGACTATTGGCAAACAAGAAGCCAAGCCAGGCGCTGAACTTTCGATCGGCAAAGTGGGCAAGGTGACGCTTGATGACCATAACTCTGCTGCCATGGCCCCACCATTCACATTCAATAAAAAGAACATCGAAGAATTCTCGAAGATCTACTAACTTCCTCCTGAGGGTGGGCGGTCGCCACTTGTGCTGCCGCCCCTTTTTTGAAATTATGAAGACAGCCTCCGCAACCAAGGACCCAATGCCCAGCCTTTCCTTGCAGGGCATTAGCAAGTCATTCCCTGGTGTGCGCGCACTACACAATGTAAATTTGTCGCTTTATCCTGGTCAGGTGACAGCATTGATCGGCGAAAATGGGGCCGGGAAATCCACTTTAGTAAAGATTCTCACTGGTATTTATCAACCAGACGAGGGCAGCATTACACTCGATGGCAAACCGGTAGCGCTGGCCAGTGCGCAAAGCGCTTTTGCCTTGGGCATCACTGCCATTCACCAAGAAACCGTTTTGTTTGATGATTTGTCTGTGGCTGAAAATATCTATCTTGGCCACGCGCCGCGCGGGCGTCTTGGCCTCATCGACTGGAAAGCGATGAACCAATCGGCCAGTGCGACGCTTGCGAAAATTCACGTCTTGCACATTAAGCCTGCAACGCGCCTTGGAGATCTATCCATCGCCAACAAACATCTTGTCGCCGTGGCAAGGGCCATGTCAATTGATGCGCGCGTGGTGATCATGGATGAGCCAACAGCTGCACTTTCCGCCAAAGAAATTGGCGAAGTTTATGATCTGGTGGCTCTCTTAAAATCGCAAGGAAAAGCCATTCTGTTTATCAGCCACAAGTTTGATGAAATTTACAAAGTGGCTGATCGCTATACGGTTTTTCGTGATGGTGAATTGGTGGGCGAGGACATGCTGGCCAACACATCACAAAACGACATGGTCAAACTGATGGTGGGGCGCAGCGTCGACCGCGTGTTCCCGAAACGAAAATCTGAAAAAGGTGATGTCGTTCTTAAAGTTCAAGATCTTTCACATCCAACAGAATTTGACGGGTTAAATTTCGAGTTGCGCGCTGGGGAAATTCTGGGCTTTTACGGCCTTATAGGTGCGGGGCGAACCGAAGCAATGAAAGCGCTATTCGGATTAACGAAACCAAGCCGCGGCTCCATCACCATCAACAATGAACTCATTGCACCGAAATCGGCTGCTGATGCAATTTTAGCGGGGCTGGTTTATGTGCCAGAAGAGCGTGGCAACCAAGGTATTGCGACGGGGCTTCCCATTTTTATGAATGTGTCCCTGCCTTCACTCAAGCAAACATCTAAAAACAATATATTGCGGCTTTCCGAAGAGATGAAGCTGGCGCGCCATTATACCGAGCGGCTCGATTTGCGCGCGGCCTCTCTCAGCCAAGATGTGGCCACACTTTCTGGCGGCAACCAACAAAAAGTGGTGATCGCAAAATGGTTGGCGCGTCAACCCAAGGTGATCATTTTGGACGAGCCAACCAAAGGCATCGACATCGGCTCCAAGGCTGCGGTGCATGAATTCATGGCGGAGTTAGTGGCGGCAGGCATGGCAGTGATTATGGTTTCCTCTGAGCTGCCAGAAATTTTGGGGATGTCTGACCGCGTCATTGTGATGCGCGATGGGCTGATCGCTGAAACATTTGAAAACAAAAATCTAGGTGCAGAACAATTGGTGCGTGCAGCGGCCGGAATTGCTGCATGATAGCGCGCCAGTTCAAATCGCGCGAAATACTATTGGCGCTGGCCATCGCTATTTTAATTGCGGGCGTTGCCACAAGGTCTGCAGAATTTGCGACGCCTAGAAATTTGGCACAAGCATTCAATGACAGTTCCATTCTGATTATTTTAGCACTGGCGCAGATGTCAGTCATTCTCACCAGATCGATCGATCTTTCCACCGCAGCAAATCTTTGCTTCACCGGCATGGCAGTTGCGATGTTGAATAAGTTTCATCCAGAATTGCCAATGATGATTATCATACTGGTCGCGTTGCTTTGGGGATTGGCGCTTGGCGCTTTCAACGGGATCTTGGTTTGGAAAATTGGAATTCCACCCATCGTTGTCACACTCGGCACACTTACGATCTATCGCGGCCTGACATTCGTCATGTCAGGTGGCGCATGGGTGAACGCTGATAAGATGAGCCCAGCCTTTATTGAACTGCAACGCCAATTAATTTTAGGCATTCCGGTGCTGTCATGGATTGCGATTCTGGTGATCGTGGTCTTCGTGATTTTTATGCGCGCCACTAAACAAGGTCGCAATATTTATGCGGTTGGCGTGAACCCCACTGCTGCTGTCTATGTTGGCATTGACGTGGGCCGAACAAAATTTGTGGCTTTCTGTATTTCCGGATTGTTCTCTGGCCTTGCAGGATATTTGTGGGTTTCGCGCTATGTGATTGCATCAGTGGAAGTGGCCAATGGCTACGAGCTTAATGTAATCGCAGCTTGCGTGATCGGTGGCATTTCCATCGCTGGTGGGGTTGGCAGCGTTGGTGGTGCAGTACTTGGTGCATTGTTCTTAAGCCTTATTGGCTTGGCGCTTCCCGTCATCAATGTTTCACCATTTTGGCAAATGGCAATTTCGGGCGCCGCCATTTTGATTGCTATTATTCTCAATGCGCGCAGCGACAAACAAAAAGGTCGCTTGATCCTGAAGAAGGCTCAGAACCCATGAGCATGCAAACACGCCACATTCCTGATCGTTTGGACAAGCCGCTCACCGCATTGTTGTTGTCATGGGAGGTGTTGCTTCTGGTGGTGGCTATCAGCATTTTCATCTTCAATAGTTTTGCTTCACCGCATTTTCTTGATGTGTGGACACTGTCTGACATGACCTTCAATTTCACCGAGAAGGCATTGCTGGCTTTGCCGATGGCGCTTCTTATTATCGCTGGAGAAATCGATCTTTCAGTTGCAGCAATCATAGCAATATCATCCACATTGATGGGCTTTGCTGCCCAGTTTGGATTTCAAACGCCAACATTAATTTGCGTCGGCCTTGCTGTTGGTTTGGCTTGCGGTGCATTTAATGGCGCTTTGGTAACCGGGCTTGGTCTGCCATCCATCGTTGTCACTATAGGCACACTGAGCCTATTTCGTGGGCTAGCGTTTATTATTTTGGGTGACCAAGTTTACAAGAACTATCCTACGACCTTTGACTATTTCGGCCAAGGTTATGTGATTTGGGTTGTTTCCTTCGAGCTTGTGTTGTTTTTGCTCATGGCTTTGGTATTTGGATTCTTGCTGCATTTCACCACATTTGGCCGCAAGCTTTATTTCATTGGGCGCAACCCAGTTTCAACGCAATTTTCTGGCGTGAATGTGAAGCGTATTAAATTCATTCTGTTCTGTCTCACAGGTGTGATGTCGGGTTTGGTGTCAATAGCACTCACATCGCGTCTCGGGTCCACAAGGCCTTCAATCGCCCAAGGCTATGAATTGGAAGCTATCACCATGGTCGTGCTGGGCGGTGTTGCCATATCAGGCGGAGCTGGTACCATTCCTGGTGTTGTACTCGCAGCACTCATCATGGGGCTTGTTACCTTTGGTTTTGGGCTGCTCAATGTGCCAGGCATTGTGATGTCAATCTTTGTGGGCTTTCTTCTGATTGGCGTTATCGCGCTTCCGTTGTTGTGGAAACGTTTTTTGTGGGTCTTTAAAAAATGACGCGTGAAAAATATGCATTCAAAATGCAGTTGAACCCTGGCAATTTGGCTGAGTATAAGAAGCGCCATGACGAAATATGGCCAGAGCTGGTAACGCTGTTAAAGGACGCAGGCGTTAGCGATTATTCTATTTACTTAGATGAAGACACCAACATTCTTTTCGGCGTGTTATGGCGTACGGTGCCAAATAAAATGGCGGCATTACCTGAACAGGAGATCATGAAGCGCTGGTGGGCACATATGGCGGATATCATGCAAACTTATCCTAACAATGAGCCGGTGGCGAAGCCTTTGCTCAGTGTTTTTCATATGGACTGAAAATGGTGGGTGCACGTTTCATCGCCGTTATCGACATTGGTAAAACCAACGCAAAACTGGCGTTGTTTGATTTAGTAGAACAGCTTGAAGTTATGCGCTTCAGCACCCCCAACGATATTGTGAAGATCGGGGTTTATCCCCACTACGACATTGAGCATCTCTGGTCTTTCATCATTGAAGGATTGCGCGCGCTTTCAGCCAAACATGCGGTGGACGCAATATCCATCACCACCCATGGCGCTTGTGCTGTGTTGTTGGATGAGGCGGGTAAATTAGTGTTGCCAGTGTTGGATTATGAATATACTGGCCCGCAAGCCACGGCTTTGGCTTATGATGCCTTGCGACCAGATTTTTCACAAACTGGTGCGCCGCGTTTGCCAGTTGGCCTCAATCTTGGTGCACAAATTTATTGGCAATCAAAAGCATTTCCTGAAAAATTCGCACAGGTGCGTTGGATCCTCACCTATGCGCAGTATTGGGCTTACTGTCTGAGTGGCATTTTGGCCAATGAGGTCTCATCTCTTGGTTGTCACACGGATTTATGGAATTACAACGCGGAAGATTATTCGACACTGGTTGATGCTTTGGGATGGCGCAAACTCATGCCGCCCTTGCGCCGCGCTTATGAGCGTTTGGGACCGGTATTGCCCGATGTTGCGCGACTTACTGGCCTAAAATCGGACACGCCCGTCTATTGCGGCATTCATGATTCCAACGCATCGCTCTATCCGCATCTTGCTGCACGCATGCCGCCGTTTGCGGTTGTTTCCACTGGCACCTGGGTAATTTGCATGGCGATAGGAGGTGCAGCGGTTGAACTCGACGCGGCGCGCGACACACTGGTTAATGTAAATGCGCGGGGCGAGCCTGTACCATCAGCGCGTTTTATGGGCGGGCGCGAATATCAAATATTGAGCGTTGAGTTTGGTGACATCCCGAGTGAGGCAGACACAGAACTCGTGTTAACGCGCCAAGCGATGCTGCTGCCTTCTGTTGTTGGTGCATGTGGACCATTTCCCAATTACAAAATGAAATGGCTGGATGCTGAGGGCCTCAGTGCTGCGCAAAAGCAAATCGCAGCGTCCTATTATCTCGCGATGATGACCGCCACTTGCCTGTCGCTCATTGGAGCGGCCGGGCCCATCATTTTAGAAGGGCCATTTTCAGAGAACCTTGCCTATATGCAGATGCTTTCTGCCACCACTGGCCGCGATGTTGTTCCAAGCGATGCCAAGGGCACTGGTGCTACGCAAGGTGCGGCACTTTTGTGCAATCCTGCTCTCAGCCCACTTGCCGCCACACGTAGTGTGCACGAAACCCGAACTGAATTGCGCAAGTATGCAGCACTTTGGCAGGCAAAAATCGCTAGCTCATCTCATTAAAAAAGCTACCGCTTGTTCCACCTGTTTTTGCAAGGGCAAAGCAATGTCTATTGTGATGGCATTTTCACCTGCACCGGGAATCTCAAGCGTGGCCAACTGGCTTTCAAGCAAAGATGCCGACATAAAATGGCCCTTTCGTTCTGCAATGCGTTTTTGCAGTATGGCCTTGTCACCATTCAACAGAATAAAACTCACTGGGCGACCAGCACTCTCAACAATACGTTGGCGGTATATTTTTTTAAGTGCTGAGCAAGATGCAACAATGCCCTTATTTCCTTTTAGGCTAGCGCCCACTTGTGTGAGCCACGGCCAACGATCTTCATCGGTCAAGGGGTGGCCGGCTGACATCTTGGCCACGTTAGCCGGCGGGTGCAATGTGTCGCCCTCAACAAATTGCGCGTGAAGCTTTGCGGCCAGTGCCTCACCCACAGTGGTTTTGCCGCAGGCCGCAACGCCCATGACGATAACCGCGCCATTAAAGAACTGAAGTGATCCCGCCATCGACATAGAGTATGTGTCCATTAATGAATGATGATGCGGAACTTGCCAGAAAAACAGCAGCACCCGCCAATTCTTCAGGCTCGCCCCAGCGCCCGGCGGGTGTGCGTTTTTCCAGCCAGCCAGAAAACTCTGGATTTTCAACTAACGCTTTGTTGAGTTCGGTTTTGAAGTAACCCGGCCCAATGGCATTAATCTGCAAGCCATATTTTGCCCAATCTGCGCACATGCCCTTGGTGAGCATTTTCACTGCCCCCTTGGTTGCTGTGTAAGGTGCAATGGAAGGTCTGCCTAATTCGCTTTGCACCGAACAGATGTTGATGATTTTCCCACGCCCGCGCTTGATCATGTGGCGTGCCACCGCTTGTCCGACGAGGAACACGCTTTCCACATTCACACGCAATAGTTCTTGGAATTTCTCCGCTGGATAATCTTCAAGTGCAGTGCGAAATTGCATGCCGGCGTTATTAAACAAAATGTCGATAGGGCCACTGGCTTCAATATGCTCGACCGCGTTGGCCACTTCTGCTTTTGAAGTCACATCAAAGGCGCTTTCAACGACCTTGTGGCCAGCATCGCGGAGCGATTGCGCTGCAACTGCCAGCTTTTGCTTGTCGCGCCCATTGAGAATAACTTCCGCATCCGCCTCAGCCAACCCCTTGGCAATGCCAAAGCCAATCCCCTGGCTTGATCCAGTGATCAAAGCTCGTTTTCCGGTGAGGTCGAACAGTTTCAATGACATCCAATTTCATCCCATATAAAATAGGATGAACCATCGCCATGGCAGGCTTATTCGTCAAGCACGGAAAATCAGGTGAAAATAGAAAATGGAGGCCTCGCCTGGACTTGAACCAGGATATGCAGGTTTGCACCCCGCCGCGTAGTCATTTCCGCCACAAGGCCTTGACCGACAGATTAGCACCAATGCGCGGTTTAGTTGTTAAAGAATGGTAATGGAACGCATTTACCATTAATAGGACTTTAAGATGGAATCACACAATCAATTGCGCGGCATAGTCGCCATGTTGCTCTCCGGAATAACCTTTGTCATCAATGACAGCTTGATGAAAATTTCGATGCAAGACCTGCCACCCTATGAGGTGCTGGTTTTGCGAGGTATAGCCGGCGCAGTGCTTGCATTTATCTATCTCACTTATCGTGGCGAGGCGCGCTTCACAAAAGCTTTGTTAACCTGGCCGGTTGCATTGCGGGCGCT
>DATCEN010000055.1:0-2601 GCA_036510015.1 Aestuariivirga sp. | reverse complement strand
AAATCCATGCGTGAGGCCATGCGATTGGGGCGCACACTCGTCGTGCCTTCTCGCCGTGAAAGTTTCCCCTATGTTGTGATCGAAGCCATGGCTGCCGGCGTTCCAGTGATTGCTTCGGATGTCGGCGGCATCAAGGAGGCGCTGCCAGAAAGCCGTTTGTTTGGGATGGGTTCGCCTTCGCAACTTGCTGCGAAATTGAGCCGAGAAAATCAGCACATCGATGCAAACATTGCCGAAGCCGCAAGCTTGCGGAAAGTTGCGGGTGAACGATTCAGCACTAAACGCATGGTGGCGGACACGCTCAACTTTTATGACCGTCTAATTTAACGCTTTATTAACCACAAAAATCCAAACAGTGCGGAGCTTTAGCTGCAACCTTGTTTTTTGCCAGATGGGCTAGCACCTCAAGCCTTGCAATGTGATGGCCTGATGAACTCTGATTCAACCAATATCAAATCTGCTCCGCAAGTTACGGCAAGGCCATCTAAAAACTGGTTTAGCGCGCAGCTGGTGGTGATAGTCGCCGTGCTGTTTGACTTTTTTGGAACAGTGGCTGGTGGAAGTTTGGCAGCATTTATTTACCCCGGCTTTCAGTCAGATGCCAATTGGTCAGCCTATGCGACATTCATTGGGCTGGGTGGGGTGATATTTTTTATCACACAGGTCGTGTCGCGCTGTTACGCATTTAGCGTTTTGCTCACGCCCTACCGCAAACTCGCAGCCATGGTCGGTGGCTGGATCCTCACTTGCACGGTACTTTTGGTATTCACCTTTCTTTTCAAGTTTGGCAATGAACTTTCGCGTATTTGGTTTGTAACCTGGGCCACGTCGGGCCTGTTGTTTTTAATCGCTTGGCGTTTGGGCTATGGCGAATTGATCCGCTATCTGAACCAAGACGGCCGGTTCAACAAACGCGGCATTTTAGTTGGCGGCGGAAGCAATGCGGCTCACGTGATTAATTTGATCGAGAACTCACATGAAGGCGGGATAAACCTGCTTGGCATTTTTGATGATCGCGCCAATAACCGAGCACCCGCAGAGGTCAAGAACTTGCGCAAATTGGGCAGGATTGATGATCTCATTTCATACGTCCGCAGCAATCCGGTGGACACACTCATCGTAACATTGCCAACCACGGCGGAGACGCGACTTGCTCAGATTGTAGAGCGATTGTGGGTTTTGCCCGTCAACATCCGGCTTAGTGCGGCCAGCCAAAAGCTACGCTATACCAATCAATCATACAGTTATATCGGTAACCTGCCGTGCTTTAATCTTTACGACAAGCCCTTGGGTGAATGGGGCCCATTGATGAAAGAAGTAACCGACAAAATCATCGGTGTGTGTGCTCTTATCGCATTGTCTCCAGTATTTCTAATCACAGCCATTGCCGTGAAGCTCGACAGCAAGGGCCCAATTTTCTTTAAACAAAAGCGCTATGGCTTTAATAATGAATTGATTGAAGTTTACAAATTCCGCTCAATGTACATTGATCAGTCTGATGCCACGGCTTCAAAGCTGGTCTCAAAAGGTGATTCGCGCGTAACGAAAGTCGGCCGCTTCATCCGCCGCACCACGATTGATGAACTGCCGCAACTTTTTAATGTGATGAAGGGTGAACTTTCACTGGTTGGTCCTCGCCCACACGCCACACAAGCCAAGGCGGGAAGCGCGCTTTACGAAAATGTTGTGCGCGGCTATTTTGCCAGACACCGTGTTAAACCAGGTCTCACCGGTTGGGCGCAGGTAAACGGTTGGCGAGGCGAAACGGACACGGAAGAAAAGATTGAACGGCGCGTGGAATGCGATCTCTATTACATTGAACATTGGTCGCTCACTTTTGATCTCTACATCTTAGCACGCACGCCGCTGGCCCTCATCACCACGCAGAATGCTTATTAAGCCGATGACAATCGCTACTGAGAAAATGAACTCACGGCCATCGAGGTTTTCCTTCGAAGTAATCAGAACGTCATGTATCTCAGCGATCTTTATCTCATCTTTCTTCGTGAAATTTGAACCTGCGTTAGCTGATCTGTTCGGTTTCATCGCAATCTTGTTATTCGCCACCAGCGGGTTGAATTTTGCACGTAGCTTTGCCACGCCATTGCTCTTCATGATTATCTATCTGCTGGCTGGTGTGGTGTCTGCCATTGGCATCGATAGGCCGGTTGTGGCTCCATATTCTGACCACCCGTTACAATACTCAATGGTAACGGCGTATATCAGTATGGTGGCTATTTTGGTGGCAGCTTATGTGGCGGCAGATCCTTCACGGCGCTATTTACAAATTGAAAAAGCTTGGTGGATTGGGGCAACTATTGGCTCAATCCTCGGATTACTGATTTATCTTGGCGTAAAGCCACTCATAGTGGTTATCAGCGCTGTTGGTGAAGCGCCAAGCGTTGGCTACGCCTTTCGTGCGGTCGGCGGATACAAAGATCCAAATGTGTTTTCAACCTGGCTGGTGTTTCCGGTCGTCAGCATGATTCAAGCTTTGGTGCTCGGTCGCTTGCGCATCGGCATCTTGTCGGTGTGTTGCGTGCTGGTGAATACACTGGCCCTGCTCTTGGCATTCTCGCGCGGGGCGTGGTTTGATTTGGC
>DATCEN010000054.1:0-6542 GCA_036510015.1 Aestuariivirga sp. | reverse complement strand
AGGCCAATGCGGGGCGCTGGCATCAAATTTCAAATAATTGGCCCAAAGTGCCGTGGCAAAGTCTGCAGCCCCCATAGGCAGGCCCGGGTGGCCGGAATTGGCCTTCTGGACGGCATCCATGGAAAGGGCGCGGATGGCATTAGCCATTTGGCGAGGGGTTGGGCTTGCGTCAGTCATTGGGGGCACCTTGCGTTGAGGGTGAAGTTGATAACCCAATATCAGGCAGGCTTGATGTGTCAATGACGCGTTATCACCGGCCACGTTATCAACAATGGCTTGGAAGCTTATGTCTCGGTAAAGAATCAGCTATGCGACCCAAGTTTATGTGGTAAAAGGGAAAATGGCGCAGCAAGCTGTGCTGTAGGGTTATGGGACGATGAGTGAAATTAACAAACTTGATGCTGCTTTTGCTCGTTTTGAGAAAGCGCTGGGGCTTTTTGAGACAGCAACCACCGCTCATGTGGAGGAACGTGGTAAATTGCGCGCCGCCGTCAGTGGCGCTGATTTTGCGCAGCGCGATCATGCCAAGTTGCAACAACAGCTTGAGCAAGTGCGCGAAAAGGCAGCCGAGTTAGTAGATACATCTAAGCAAGCGGCTGGAAAAATCGATACTGCCATGGGGCGCATTCGCTCCGTGCTGCATTCTAACAGCGGGGCTTAAGTTATGGCTAACGTTGTCGTCACAGTTGCTGATCGCCCCTACACCATGCAATGCCCCGATGGGGAAGAAGACCACTTGCGCGAGTTGGCGCAGTTACTCGACACCGAAGTTGCCCGCATCAAACAAAGCGTTGGCTCCATCGGTGATATTCGCTTGTTAGTGATGAGTGGTTTGATGGTGGCTGATCGGTTGAGCGAGGCCATTCAAAAAATTGAAACGCTTGAAGACCAAGTGCAAAGCCTACGTGAGGCCAAGAACGTGGCACAAACGCAGCTTAAGACACTGGAAACAAATCTTACGACGCATCTTGACCGCGCCGCCGTTCGTCTTGAAGGGCTGGCCAAGAAGATGGCGGAATAGCTTTATTTTCATGCACGCGGGATTCTGACATAATTGGGCTGAGTTGCATGCTATGAAAGTGGCGCACAGTTCTTGCCATGTGATTCAGTTCTTGTGGCGTGGCTGTTTTTACTTTTTGTTTCTCAAGGAGGAAAGTCATGACGAAGTTTATTCGGATTACTATTGCTGCACTGGCTTTGGCCGGTGGTATTTCTGCCATGTCAGGTTCGGCCGATGCCAGATGGCACCATGGCCACCGTCATCATCACATGCATTGCAGTTGGCATCATCATCATCGTCACTGCTGGTAATTTCAACACTGATCTTTCAGCGAACTAGCCCGCACCGGTTATGGCGCGGGCTTTTTATTTGTTTCATCACGAAACCGTGAAGCACAATCATGTGATTGGCGCGTGAACTTCCTCTCTTGCCATGGTGGCCACATGGGCGCGTTAAAGTGACTCGCCCGCTCTCAGAGAGGAAACAACATGACTAAAACCGTAAAAATCTTGGCAACCGTTTTCGCCCTCAGCATCGGCTCCGGCTTTTTCACGTCAGCCAACGCCGACATGATGATGAAGAAGGATCATATGATGATGAAGCATCATTGCCACATGCATAAACATTGCCACGTGATGCATCACATGATGAAAAAATATTGATCCACGCGCTCGCGCGCTGATAGCGCCCGCGCCTGTCATGGTGCGGGCTTTTTCGTTAGCTGAAAGTGGCGCGCCGCCGTGGCCGTGGGAACATACGATCCCTGGTCCCTACTTGCGTAGGTGGGCGCCGTGTGCTCCAGACCAGGGTCTGATGCAGGGACAGCTCCCTCGAAAATCGTTTATAGGCCCTGGGAATTAGAGTTCCTCACGAAACCGGGCAGCAACGCCAAAGCTGATATAGGCGCTGACGCAGCGAAAATCCAGCCGCATCAATAAAGCTGTTCATCAACACCATCTTCAGCACCATGGCGCTGGAACAAACCTATGGCAATGGAAGCTGCAATGCAGCTGGTAGCCAAAGACAGCGCCTGCCCCGCTGGCACCGCAAGCCCCAAAAGGGCCAAAGGCAATGCGGCCAATAACATCACAATTGGAATTAGAAAAACATTGATCGCAGAACTTAAACTGGCGCGTTGTAACGGTTGTGCGGCAGGCAGCGTTGCAGCCAACCAGCCGCAGCTGAGACATAGAACCAAAAGCCATGGCAAGTTCCATGCGTTGGGTGAGAGGTTTTGTGTCGCAGCCATAACCACTGCAGCGGCCAGCCCCACCAGTACCATAACGATAAAGCCAGACAGGTGGTCTGCCGCTAAGGCCCACAAAATAATCACGATCAGTCCCGCCGCCAAAAGTAATTGAATGAGTGCCCATTGCTGTGCCGTTGCTGCATGTGCCGCCATCACGGCCGGATGCAAAACCGGAAGACCGAGCTGACCTAAAGTCACCGCCAACTGGTCTGGTGTCACGCCAGCAACCGGTGTGACCACGAGGCGATAGGGGCCGGGCGGCGTGCCAAACAGGGCCTGAAGGCCAGCGGGCAAATCCGCCAAGACGATGGGCTTCAAATTGGCGAGGCTTTCAGCTTTGTTAGCCATGCGGTTAAAGCCGCCAAATAGGCGGTTGTCCAACTCACGCAGTTTGACGTCGTCACTGGTGGCGGCAAGCACAACAAGGCTTTGGCGCATCTCAGTTGCGGCTTGCTTTAAAGAGGCGCGCGCGGTGGGCGCTTGCGCCACTTGTTGCAAACTTTCTTGCATGGTTTCCACCACGTAGCGCACATCATCTGGGTTTTTTAGGCCGACAGGTTCAATGCGCGGAAGCTTGCCTTTCAACATCTCTAAGGCTTGCAATTTTTCAGGAACTTGATCCGGCAGGAAACTTCCCAGCCACTGAACCGCGGCAGCAGAAGGAACGCCGCGCAACCGGGATATCAGGCCTTCAACTTCACCAGCATCATTGGCAAGAACTGCAACTGAGATGGCAGACTGCTCAACGGGTATCTGCTTGCGCACTGATATTACCGTTGCAAACAAACAGGCCAACACCACAAGTGTTCCTATCGCATGAGACAAAATCTGCCAGCGGCCGGTTTCAAACAGACTGCGATGGGCTGCATTCATCCAGCTTTGGGCGCGCCAATCTAAAGCTCCCTTTACCAAGCGAGACATCGCGGCAGGCAAAGTAAAACTTACCGCCAATCCAACAAGCAATAGAGTTAGAACCCCGCTCGTAACGGGCCAGCCCGCTGGATTGGGCAGAAGCGTAAGCCCCCCGAATGGTGCGGCCAGCAGCAGCCCACGCCACAGCAACACTTGGCCTTTGGTTTGGGCTGCGAGCATCATCGCTGTCTCGTTATTGGGATGCTCACCAGAAAGCCTTGCGGCCTCCGATAGCAAGCTCAATGATAACGTGCTGGGCAATAAGATTCCCAATGCCAAGACTGGCCAATAAGAGGCCCAAGACCCCAAATATAATATGACGAGAAAGCTGAGTGGAGCCATGGCCAAAGCTGGCGCAAATATCGATGTCGCTAGGCTCACACTGCCCAGTGTGATCGCCAGCATTAGACCGGCAAATGCCAAGCCCATCAGAACTGCGGCAAGCAAGCGCATTTTGTCAGTTGGCGGTGCACTGTCTATCATTTTAGCCACTGGCTTTGGTGCAGCGCCAGAAATGCTGGCTTCAACGCCACTGGCTTTCACGGCCTTGTCCAAATAAGCAGCAGCCTCTGCCTCTTGGCCGTCACGTGGAACCACATTGATCACAAGTTTTTTGGCGCTGTCATCAACTTCCAGTTCAGCAATGTCGGCCCAATCCAAAGCGTGATCTTCACCCACATTCAAAGTTTGTACCGCCGCTGCCGCTTCAGCCAACATCTCATCCAAGCCTTGTGGATCACGGCCCTGATCAAGTGTGCCTGCAATGCCACTCAGTAACGTGGCCATGCTGGCGGAATCTGGCGCGTTGCGCACAGCTTCAAATAATGGCTTCAGCGAAAGGGCATAAGCGACCCGCCCCTGCACTTCCTCCAAAGGCCGATAAAGCAGCGCGTTATCGTCATAAAAATCACCAGCGCCTGGCGACATTACAGTTTCAAATAAATCTCCACGTTGAGCAAGGCCGGCCAAAATTGAATCGCGCGCGACTGCCAATACTTGCGGATCTTCATGTGTGAGGGTGACAACTTGAAGACGCTGAAGACTTGCGAATTTTTTAGCGCCTGCAATTTCTTTACTGACCTGCATGGGAAATGGCAGAAAAGCAGTGCTGGGCGCATGATAGTTGATCCAACAACCCCATGCTGTTGCCGCAAAAATGATGGCCCAAAAAATCGCCACCAATTTTGCATTGCGAAAACACCAACGTGTCAGAAGTGCAAAAACGTTTGGCGTTAATTTCTGGATGGGTGGAGGCAGCCTCGGCTCAAATTGCCTGCGCCATGGCCCAATGGGGGTATGGCTTGTGGGGAACTGGCCGATGGGCTGCACCATATACCGGCACCGCTCAAAGTTGTTGGCGTTGTTTAAGACGCTGAAAACGCATGACACCAAACGGAATCGAAACAAGATAGCAAAGCGTGAGCAGCGAAAGCGTTTCCCACGGATAAGAAATCAGCAAGGCCATGCTAACCGCCAAAGCCGCCAGCAAAGGCCCATAAAATTCACGTGGCACGCGCGTAAAGGTTTTGCCGGAAAAAATAGGAACACGGCTTACCATCAAACTGGCGATAATAATTTCATAAACCGCGATGGTTTTAGCAAAAGGATGGCCTTCATTGAGAATGTGAAGGAAGCCCAAGTAAAACGGCACGAGTGAAAGCAATGCACCGGCGGGCGCTGGCAGGCCAACGAAATAGCCAGCCATCCAGACTGGCTTTTTCGGCTCATCCAATGCCACGTTAAAACGCGCAAGACGAAGTGCACAGCCGATGGCCAGGACCAGACAAACCACCCAACCAAAATTATTCAGACTGCTGAGTGACCAGAGATAAAGCATCACGGCCGGGGCCACACCGAAGTTTACAAAATCCGCCAGTGAATCGAGCTCAGCACCAAAACGCGATGTGCCCTCCAGATAGCGCGCCAAGCGGCCATCCAACGCATCAAGCACAGTTGCGATGATGATGCCCGCAACGGCAAATTCAAAACGGCCCTCGGCCGCAAAGCGTATGGCTGTGATGCCACTGCATAGCGCCAAAAGCGTGAGAAGATTAGGCAATAGAAATTTTGCAGGGATGGGCCTGAAAGCGCGGCGTTTGGTTTGTTCGTTCACAGACGCATGCTCAGGAGCTAGCTTCGCCACTGTCGGCTTAAGTGTTGCATGTTTAGCTGGCGTCTTGGCCATATTAAGATGCCCTGCCCTGTGCGGATTGGCCATTCACCCCAAGATCAGCCAGCACCGTTTCACCGGCTACACTGCGCTGGCCGACACAGACTTTAATGGCAACATCTTTGGGCAAATAAACATCGACCCGACTGCCAAAGCGAATGAGGCCAAAACGCTGGCCAGCCATCAAGTTATCGCCTTCGTTCACAAATTTCACAATGCGTCTGGCGATCAACCCGGCAATTTGCACAACACCTATCTGGCGGCCGGAAGGCAATTCCAAAGTTAGAGCCTGACGTTCATTGTCCAAGCTGGCCTTATCAAGATCGGCGTTGAGGAAAAGCCCGGGCACATATGTCAATTTGGTGATGCGCGCAGCAATTGGCGCACGATTTATATGCACATCAAATACATTCATGAAAATGGAAACGCGGGTAAAGGCCTCACGCGGCAAATCCAACTCAGAGGGGGGCACAACTTCAGTAATGGCTGACACGCGGCCATCGGCAGGTGCTATCACCAAGCTCGCTCCCTCAGGTGTTACGCGCTCAGGATCACGAAAGAAATAGGCGCACCAAGCGGTTGCCACCACACCAAGCAGTGCTACTGGCCAGAGCCCAAGGTAATAGCACAGTGCAGTCACGCCGGCGAAAATGGCAACAAAGCGCCAACCCTCTTTGTGCACGGGGGCAAGGCCTGATCTGATGCTGTCTATAATTGTCATATCGACTCCAAAATAACCTTCTACCAACCTTGCACCATAAGTAAAAGGCCCGCAGCCTCCCCAAGGGAGCAACGGGCCTCCAGTTTAAAAGCTCCGGCTCTTGTCGGCCGGTAGCCTATTTATGTGATGGCTTAGTGCATCATACTCGATACAAGGCGCAAGTTCGGCTGAGCCATTCTTGGAACATATGAAACATCGCTGTCATCGTCATTGTCTGCCAGCGCCATGATCGGTAAGGCCGATTGCAATGATGATGTCTTCACCGCAGTGCCAGTGGCTGCAGCTTGGAACAAGCCGTTGGAAAGTTCCATCAATTCAAACCTGATGTTGATGATGGCATCAGCGCCCAGCGCAGTTGCTTGGTTCATCGCCTTGGCCTCAGCGTCATCCTTGGCAAGTTGAAGGCCATTTGACATCTCGTCCATGGTGCCATTTGAAATCCCGGACATGCTGTCGCGATCAAATTTCAAGATGCTGCGCGACCATAAAA
>DATCEN010000053.1:0-2038 GCA_036510015.1 Aestuariivirga sp. | reverse complement strand
AGGCTTATGAAGGCCAATCGGTTTTTTATTCAGTGAAGAAAATGGAAGCACTTCGCGGGCGCGATGTTTTGATTGTGGGCGGCGGCGATTCAGCTCTCGACTGGACAAATAATCTTCACCTGATCGCAAAATCACTGACGCTGATTCATCGGCGCGATGAATTCCGCGCCGCACCCGACAGTGTGAATAAAATGCGAGAGCTGGTAGCTTCTGGCAAGATGACGCTGAATATCGGGCAAGTGACGGGCTTGAAGGGTGATGGTGGTGTGTTATCTGCGGCTACACTGAAGGGCGCTGATGGCAGCATTATCGATGTTGCTTGCAATGCGTTGTTGCCGTTCTTTGGCCTCACCATGAAATTGGGGCCTGTTGCCAATTGGGGCTTGAACCTCAATGAAAACTTAGTGGCCGTTGATACCGCTAAGTTTGAAACTTCGGTGCCCGGCATATTCGCTGTTGGCGATATTAATACCTATCCGGGCAAACTAAAGCTGATCCTATCTGGTTTCCATGAAGCCGCCTTGATGGCACAGCAAGCGTTTCGCTATATCAATCCGGGCGAACGATTGGTGTTTCAATACACCACTTCCAGCACCAATCTGCAGAAGAAGTTGGGCGTCGAATAGATAATTCGCTTAATAGTGCAGTAGCTTTTGCAGCCTGCGCAAAACTGATTGTGGCATGGCTTTATACGCCTTGCGCAAGATTGGCCGCAGCCAACCCAGATAGACGTGTCCATAAAACGCGCCCAAGGGAGTGAGTGGCACGTAGAAATCATTGACCGGCTCACAACGCGTTGCCCAACTTTCTTTATGCGGATCATAAGGCACCATCAGGTCATAATTTTTGACACCATTGCGAAGTGCTTGTCGCTGTGACAGATCAAAGGCCAATCGGCTTGGCGAAAGATCAGTCAGATCGGCCATGTGCGAGGTGAGATATTGATACTGTGTGCCTTGATAAACGAATCCAATTTCCCATGTGACTGGTCTGTCTCCTGCTGAAAGCCGCGTGGTGACGGTTTCTATGCTGGATGTTTGTTGGCGTGCCATGGCTTTGAGGAATTCGGCATGGGTGGAATGGTTGAAAACGCAATTATAGCGGCCACGTTGGGCCAACCATTTGCGTTTTTCTTCCAGAGCTTGATCAATGTTTGAGCTAACTTCCGTCGTGCCAAGTGTTTCGTAGGCCACGACACCTAATTTTTCGATTTTAGCGCGGATGCGGCGGCGGCGCCGACGCTGATCACCATCATAGCGCGCATCATAAGCTGCCTCAGTTGGAAAGAGTGTGAGATCCATCATGGGCGCTTGTTCATAAAGTTTTGCATCATGCCAATGGGCTTTTGCATAGGCACTGATATTGCTGGTGGCGCGCACATGACGCAAACGGATGAGATCAGCGTGACTATGCTGTTTGATGAAATTGATCGCAGCCTCACTCCACTTTGCTGCATCAATGGATTTATCGCACAGAATATCGCCATATTGGGCGATGGGTTGCGAGAGCCAAGTGAGCGTGCGCAAACCACGCCGCTTTGAGAGTGAAAGTGGCATGACATAAACGAGGCGGTCATTGAGATGGCCTAGGATAATGAACAGCTTTTCGGTGGCGTGAGTTGTGAGGTGAATGTCTGCCCAGGTTTTTACCCAATCATAAGATTGAAAGACCGTGGGCGGTATATGACAGGTTTGCTCTAATTCGCGCCAAGCTTTAGCAAGGTGCATGAGCCCAAGTGGGTTGGTGATAAGGCTGATCTGCGCACCAAGTGGCAAGCCGTTTGCGTCCGTCGCAGGCGCATAGTGCGACTGAGCAGGGCTTGGGGCGCTGATGTCCATCACCTTGAGCAAACCGTTTTCCTTTTGCATTTGAGCCATGAACTTAGTCCAAGCTATGAGTCCTAAGGGTGAACGAACCGTCGTTAGCCGCTCGGTTGGTTAACGTTAGGTTAATTCATCATTTGATGAATTCAATCCTGCCAGTTCTTTGATCAGTGCGCCCAAGGCTTCTTTGCGCGGAGTGGAAAATGCGATGGGGC
>DATCEN010000052.1:0-3809 GCA_036510015.1 Aestuariivirga sp. | reverse complement strand
GGTGGCGGAGCTGAAAGCGGCTGGCGTTTCGGTTGAATGGAACACGGCCTTGCAAGATTTAAGTCAGGATGAGACCCATGTCACCGCCACTTTGTTGAAAGATGGTAAGAACCAAACTGCGCAATTCCAATATGCCTGTGGCTGTGACGGCGCGCATAGCACAACCCGCCAACTGTTAAAGATCGATTTTTTAGGTGGCACTTACAGCCACATTTTTTATGTGGCTGATGTGAAGCTTGTGGCCCAACCAGATGGGCAAGCCCAGATTAATATGGGCGACGATGGTTTTGCGCTGCAATTTCCAATCCGCTCAACGGGCATGAACCGGCTGATTGGTGTTGCGCTTGATGCTGCTGAAAAAATTGAACATCCCACTTTCGCCGATTTGCAACACATGCCAGAGCGGCTTTTGAACGTTGAGGTGCAGGAAGTGAATTGGTTTTCAACCTATCATGTGCATCACCGCGTTGCTGCGCAGTTTAATGTGGGCCGCGTGTTTTTGCTCGGTGATGCGGGCCATGTTCACAGCCCAGTTGGTGGTCAGGGCCTCAATACTGGCTTGGGTGACGCTGTTAATTTGAGTTGGAAGCTGGCTCATGTTTTGCAAGACCGCGCCTCGCCTGCCTTGCTGCAGTCCTATGAGCCTGAACGCATTGCCTTTGCGAGAAAGCTGGTGGCCACAACAGACCGCGCCTTCAGCATGATTGTGTCTGGCGGAATTCAGGCGCGCTTAATGCGTAATCTTGTTGTGCCATATCTCATTCCGCTGCTGTTGATGTTCAGTGGTTTCCGCCGTTATGTCTTCGAAACCGTTTCGCAAATCTCAATCAATTACCGCAAAAGCCCACTGAGCCTTGGCATGGCAGGTGCTATTCATGCGGGTGACCGTTTGCCATTCGTGAGTTCATTGGATAATTTCAAATCGCTGCGAACGATTGATTGGCAGGTGCATGTTTATGGTGAGGCCACGCCTGAGCTGACAACCATTTGCCAGCAGCTTGGACTAGCACTTGTCACCTTTGGGTTCCCACCAGATGCCATGGCAGCTGGATTTGTGAAAGATGCGCTTTACCTCATTCGCCCAGATGGCCATGTGGCTTTTGTCTCGCAAATCCAAAATGCAAAAGCCCTGCAGGAATATCTCTCGGCAAGACAGATTGTTTTGCGTTAGATTCTTCCGCGCTCCACCAGCAGTTTCACCACTTCTTCCGCCGCTTCTTCTGGGGATGTCAGCCCCGTATCCAAACGTAGCTCCGCTGCATCGGGCTGTTCATAAGGCGATGAAATGCCGGTAAAGTTTTTAAGCTCGCCGCGTCTGGCCTTGGCATAGAGGCCTTTCACATCGCGTTTTTCGGCTTCGGCCAAAGACGTATCTACAAAGATTTCCATGAATTCGCCTTCGCCCAAAAGTTCACGCGCCATTTGCCGCTCGGCTTTGAAGGGCGAGATGAAGGACACGAGTGTGATCAACCCAGCATCAGTCATCAGCTTGGCCACCTCACCCACGCGGCGGATATTTTCGACACGGTCAGCGTCGGTGAAACCCAAGTCGCGGTTGAGGCCATGGCGCACATTATCGCCGTCTAACAAATAGGTCAGCCGCCCACGCGCTTGCAATTTCTTTTCAACCAGATTGGCGATGGTGGATTTACCAGCACCCGAAAGCCCAGTGAACCACAGCACCGTTGGCTTTTGTTGCAGCAAAGCGCCACGCGAAGCCTTGTTCACATCCATCGCTTGCCAATGAATATTGGCCGCACGACGCAGCGCAAAATTGATCAAGCCAAAACCAACCGTGTTATTGGTGAAGCGGTCAATGATGATAAAGCTGCCCAGCGCTTTATTTGTCGCGTAAGCCTCAAACGCTAACGGCCCATTCAGTTCCAAATTACACAATCCGATTTCATTCAGCGACAGGGTTTCTGTGGCCTGATGCTCCAGCGTGTTGACGTTGACTTTATATTTTAATTTATCCAACGCGCCGGGCAAAGTCTTGGTTGCTGATTTGATCAGATAAGCGCGGCCAGGTAGCATCGGCTCATCGCCCATCCACAAAACTTGCACTTCAAATTGGTCAGATACTTCAACAGGCGATTGCGCGGCACAGATCACATCGCCACGGCTGGCATCAACTTCATCAGAGAGAGTTAAAGTGATCGCCTGTTCAGCTTGCGCCTCTGCCAAATTGCCATCTTGAGTGACAATGCGCGTCACCGTGCTTTGCTTGCCCGATGGCAAAATCTTCACCTTGTCGCCAGTTTTCACGGTTCCCGATGCGATGGTTCCAGCAAAGCCACGAAAGTTTTGATCAGGCCTATTCACCCATTGCACAGGCAGGCGGAAGGGCTTTGTCTTTGCGTCATCGCCAACTGGCACAGTTTCTAAATGCCCCATCAATGTCGGGCCCTGATACCACTGCATCTGGGCTGATCGCTCAATCATATTATCGCCCAACAGAGCCGAGACGGGGATGACTTTTATCTCAGACGTCACGCCAAGTTCGGCAGCGAATTTGCGATAGTCAGCTTCGATCTTTTCAAATGTCTCACGGGAGAAATTCACCAGATCCATTTTGTTGATGCAAAGAACAAGATGGCGAATGCCGAGCAATTTGCAGATGAATGAATGCCTGCGGGTTTGAGTGAGAACGCCCTTACGCGCGTCAATCAGAATGATGGCAAGTTCAGCTGTTGATGCGCCGGTTGCCATATTGCGCGTATATTGTTCATGGCCAGGCGTATCGGCCACGATAAATTTGCGCCGCTGTGTGGTGAAGGCGCGGTAGGCCACATCAATAGTGATGCCCTGTTCGCGTTCGGCCGAAAGCCCATCCACCAGCAAAGCGAAATCTAAATTGCCGCCTTGTGTGCCAAGCTTTTTGGAATCAGCTTCAAGTGCGGCCAATTGATCTTCAAATAGCATTTTAGATTCGTAAAGCAGGCGACCAATCAGCGTGCTCTTGCCGTCATCCACTGAGCCGCAAGTGATAAAGCGCAGTAAATCTTTTTGTTCTTGTTCGGCGAGATAGGCATCAACATCGCCACCGGAGAATTCGACAAAGCGGCTCATTGCAGCTCCTCATAGAAAAAATGATCGTGGCCACGGCGGGCCGCGATGATTGCGTTATGGGTTGCGTGTGGCCAGATCACAACGCCTGGCTTGTCAATTGAATGCCACGAAAATTCGAGACGAGGCTCCCGTGATGCGACAGCTGGTGGTGCCGCGAATAGTTCGCCAGTAAAATGGATGAGCAATTCGTGTATATCTCGATCACCACGAGAATATTGGTTTTCGATAAGACCAAACGGCCTCAAATTGGGTGGCAGTTCAAGATCGCATTCTTCATTGATTTCGCGGTGAACACACGCCGCAGCGCTTTCACCATGCTCCAATCCGCCGCCGGGCAAGAAATAGACTTCATCTTCTTTGTCGTAAGCAAGCAAGACATGCTCGCCGCAAAGGAGGATGAGGCGCACTCTCACGGTTAGGATTGGGGTCAACATCAGAAATACCCCTCTTGTTTTTTCTTTTCCATGCTCTGCGAAGCATCCTTGTCAATCACCCGGCCCTGGCGTTCAGATGAGGTGGCCACCAGCATTTCCTCAATAATGTCATTGAGTGAAGTGGCTTCAGATTCAATGGCACCCGTCAGCGGATAGCAACCCAATGTGCGGAAACGGATTTTCTTCATCATGGGCTTTTCGCCCGGATGAAGCCTCATGCGCGCATCATCCACCATGATCAGTTGCCCATCGCGCTCCACCACGGGTCGTTCAGCCGCGAAATACAAAGGCACAATGGGGATATTT
>DATCEN010000051.1:0-7806 GCA_036510015.1 Aestuariivirga sp. | reverse complement strand
TTATAAAGTGCCAGCAGACAATATTATCGCCGGCACGCGCGAGCCAGCCAAGCTGGCCGATTTCAAAGCCAAGGGTGTCCACATCCGCGACTCCGATTTCAACGACGAAGCCGCCCTCACGAAATCCTTTGCTGGCGTTACACGTCTGTTGATCATCAGCACCAATTCGATGGAACCTGGTGTGCGCTTGAAGCAGCATTTGAACGCTGTACACGCTGCAGAAAAAGCTGGCGTTAAACATGTGATCTATACATCGATGCCACGGCCTGACACTTCGGCTGTGTTATTTGCGCCTGACCATTTGAACACGGAAAAGGCTTTGGCGGCGGCTAAGATTGATGGCTACACCGTGTTGCGCAATAATTGGTATTACGAGAACTTGTTTCATGCTTTGCCTCAGGCCTTGCAATCAGGCATGCAATATTCTGCTGCTGGCCAAGGCAAGATGGCGCATATTGGCCGCGATGACTTGGCCCGCGCTGCGGCTTCTGTTTTGGCTTCCGACACAGGCGGCAAGAACACTTACACACTGTCTGGTGCTAAAGAATACACCACCGATGAAATCGCCAAGCTGGTCAGCGCTGCAACGGGCAAGCCACTGAAAGTGATTCAGGTGCCAGTTGAAGGTTTGATCCACGGCATGATTGGCGCTGGCCTTCCTGAAGGCATGGCCAGAATGCTTGCGTCATTTGATGTCAACACCGCCCAAGGCGGTTTGACTGGCAATGCAGCGGATTTCAAAAAACTCACTGGAATTGAGCCACACAGTTTTGAAGATTGGCTGAAAAAGAATGTGGCGGCCTTTACGGCTCCCGCTGCCCACTAACTTAAAAGGCCCCGGAAACGGGGCCTTTTTCATAGAGCCGTTTTCAGTTCACGCGGCCTTCAATTCCACACGGTTACGGCCTTCGCGCTTGGCCACATAAAGTGCCTCATCAGCGCGCTTGAGTATTTTGGATTGCGAGTCTTCAGGTCCATCAAGCTGTGCAACCCCAATGGACACTGTAACATGGATGGACTTGCGGTCACCGATCACGAAAGTTCTTGCCGCTATAAGTTTACGCAAGCGCTCAGCTATGGCTGAGGCCACATCCAAAGAGATGCCTGGCAAAACCACAATGAATTCCTCGCCCCCGGTGCGGCAGCACAAATCAATTCCGCGGGTTGAGCCTCTGATGCGTTGCGACAGCTCCTGCAACACTGCATCACCTGCATCATGGCCGTGGGTATCATTGATCGCCTTAAAATGATCAGCGTCAATCGCCAGCAGACTCAATTGTTTGCCACGGCTCATATGATCATCGATCAAATAACCCAAATGGGTTTCAAGATAGCGCCTGTTGTAAAGGCCAGTGAGTGCATCAGTGACGGCAAGTTCAAGCGAAGTCTGGACAGACTTTCGCAATTGTTCGGTGAAGCGCCAACGTTTCACCTGGGTGTTCACCCGCGCAACCAATTCCTGGCGATCCACAGGCCGGATCAAATAATCATTCACGCCCATATCGAGCGAGCGTAACAATAGGTTTTGATCCGCCGCATCGATAACAACAAGAATAGGAATCTGGCGAGTGATCTCAGAGGAACGAAATTGCGAAACAAGCCTCAAGCCATCAAACGAATCTGTTCCGAGGCTGACGATGATGAGATCATAACGCAGTGCGGCAATGCTGTGCGACATGGCATCGGCAGGATCACAAAATTCAACCTCATGCAGGCCTTCAAGCGCCAACTTGGTGCGCTCACGTGAAGTCTCACGACTTTCGACACACAACACCCGACCGGGCGTTTCAATCATGGCCTTTATGCGTGGCATGATGCCGGTTGAAGCACCGTCATCAACACGTTGGCGCAATTCATCGGTCAACATTTTCAAGCGCACAAGAGAGCGCAGCCGCGTGAACAGTGCGAGATCGTTGACTGGCTTGGTGAGAAAATCATCGGCACCAGCTTTGAGGCCCTTGATGCGGTCTTCGGTTTGATCCATCGCGGTGATCATCACGATTGGGATATGTGAGGTGGCTGGATTGGCCTTGATGCGCGCGCAAACTTCAAAGCCATCAATGCCGGGCATCATCACATCAAGAAGTACAATATCTGGTTTTGCACGGGTCACAATATCAAGCGCGTCCAAACCATTATGTGCAGTGATCACCTCAAAATATTCCGCCTGAAGCTTGGCTTCAAGCAGTCGCACATTAGCGACAAGATCATCTACAACGAGTACGCGAGCCGTCATGTTACTTACTTCAAATATTTGTCGATGGTTTGCAGGAAAGACATAACCGAGATGGGCTTGGAAATATACGCTTCACAGCCGCCCTCACGGATCTTTTGTTCGTCACCTTTCATTGCAAATGCAGTTACCGCAATGACAGGAATGGCCTTCAAATCATCATCTTCTTTCAACCATTTGGTAACTTCGATGCCAGATACTTCAGGCAATTGGATATCCATCAGGATGAGATCGGGCCTGTGTTGGCGGGCCAATTCCAGTGCTGCCAAGCCATCGCGGGTTTGCACAACCAAGTAACCATGGGATTCCAACAAGTCGTTGAACAATTTCATGTTCAACTCATTATCCTCAACAACGAGAATGGTTTTGGCGTTAGCCTCTGCGGTTATCGGTAAATCTGCCATCATGTTTGGTTTTCGTGGAAAACTTCCAGCAATGCAATGGCCCCTGAACCAGGTTGGTTCAGGCAGCCCATTTATTTGAACGTGAGTTTAGGAATGGGCGGTTAAACCTTAATGAAGATTGGGTGTTGGTTTTTTGTGTGGTTACTTAATTGACATGATGGGGCAAACCACCCAATTTGGCCAGCATGAACCGTCTCAAACAATCACCTGTGATTGATGCCGATATTTTGCCGCTTCAGCTAATTACTTTTCTGGCGCAGGACGAAGAGCGCTTTGAACGGTTTTTGGCCCTATCAGGTTTAGGGCCAGAGGATTTTCGCTCCCATTTGGCTGAGCCTGGCTTTCAAGCCATGGTGCTTGACCAAGTGTTGCAAGACCAAAGCTTGGTGTTGGAATTCACAACGGCCCACGCGTTGAAACCAGAGGCAGTTTTGGCGGCGCGGCGCAAATTGCCCGGCGGTCTGGCTGAGTAAGCAGAATGGGTGACGGCGCGCCATGAAGGGCTTTTGTCGCGATTGCCTGACGCAAGCCAAAGCTGAGGCACGACGTTGTGGTGCTTGCGGAAGCCCACGGATGTTGCGCCATGATGAGCTTGATGTGCTTAGCATCGCGCATATCGATTGTGATGCGTTTTATGCCTCAATCGAAAAGCGCGACAATCCAGCTTTGCGTGACAGGCCGGTGATTGTGGGTGGCGCTGAACGCGGCGTGGTTTCAACCGCGTGTTACATTGCGCGCATCAGCGGGGTCAAATCAGCCATGCCGATGTTCAAGGCCAAAGCTTTGTGCCCTGAAGCGGTTGTTGTGCGGCCCAACATGGCCAAATATGCCAAGGCAGCCAAGGAAGTGCGCCTGTTGATGGAAGAGGTGACGCCGCTGGTGCAACCGGTTTCCATCGACGAGGCCTTTCTTGACCTTTCGGGCACACAGCGTTTGCATGGCGCCACCGCAGCGCAAGTTTTGGCGCGTCTGATTTTGCGCATTGAAAAAGCAGTTGGCATCACGGCCTCGGTTGGGCTTTCGCATAATAAGTTTCTCGCTAAACTGGCTTCTGACATACAAAAGCCGCGTGGCTTTTCAGTGATTGGCAAAGCTGAAACGTTGCAGCTTTTGGCAATCCGCCCCGTGGGTTCTATTTGGGGCGTAGGCAAAGCTATGCAAGAAAAACTGGAACGGCGCGGCATCACCTTGATTGGACAATTACAAAAGATGGAGCGCGATGACTTAGCCCGCCAATTCGGCAGCATGGGCTTTAGGCTTTATCACCTTAGTCGTGGCGAGGATTTGCGTGTGGTTGAAACCCACGATGAAGCAAAAAGCATCAGCGCGGAAAATACCTTCTTTGAAGATTTATCGGATTATCAGTTGCTGGAAAAAGAACTGTGGCCCCTGTGCCAACGGGTTTCGCGCCGCGCTAAGAAAGATGGGCTTTGTGGCTGCACGATTACGTTGAAACTCAAGACCAATGATTTTGCGAGCCGCACCCGTGCTGTGTCTGTGGCTGATGGCACAAACCAAGCGCATGAGATTTTTGAAGCAGGCAAGACTTTGTTGAAGGCCGAATGTGGGCATGCGCGATTTCGTCTCATCGGCATTGGTCTATCGCGGCTGGTTGATGCTTCAGTTGTGTCGCAGGCCGCACTTGATGCCACGTTTGCCGCACGCAGCAAGGCCGAAGCAGCGATGGATAAAATCCGCGATAAGTTTGGCAGTGCCGCAGTTGACCGCGGGATTGGATTCAAAAAGGTTTAGGCCGACAATTTAAAAATGCTGGCGCCTTGCTGATCTGCTTCCACCAGCTTTCGCATGCGGTTATCAAATTCTTTGGCAAAGGGCATAAAACGCAAAGCCAAAGCGTTGCGCTGTTGTGGCCAATCTATGTCATTGCTGTCAACGCAAACTGAGAAAATGATTTTGTCTTCACCGGGCCCAGGCAATGGCATCGAAATGCCATAGCGAGTCAAACCAAAACGCTCCGCAACGAGATTCATTTTTTGCGCGAGATGATCAACATCATACCACTCCGCCCAATCGACGAACTTGTTATCCATCACATCCGAGATCACCGGATCATCTAAGGGCGTGAAGACAGACATGTAATAATTCATATAGGCAGGATCATAGGTCGCAGACCAGATCACCTGATCGGGCGCACCATCGCGATATTGCAAATACCAATAAGACAAATGCCGCACCTTGGCTTCGGCTGCAGATTGCAATAAGAAATCTGTGGCTTGCTCCATGCTGCCGAAAGCAGCCAAGCCAGTTTGCGAATTGGATATGGGCATTGGTGTTCTCACGCCATTCTTGTAAGATGTGATTAGTTAAAAGATTCCTAAAATACATCCCTATGGTTGTGTTATTTAATTTACACTCTCCTTTAGCGTGTTTTTAAAATGAAATAATAGATTCAATTTCAGTTATATTCTAATTCGTGAAATTACCTTTTTTGCGCTATGCACTGTTGATGGCCCACCAGAAAATATCGTTTCTTCGTGATGTTCCAAGCCTTCGCCAACAGGTGGCGCAGTGGCACCGCGAGGGTTTAAAAGTTGCCGTTGTGCCAACCATGGGCGCACTTCACGACGGGCATCTCAGCCTCGTGCGGCGCGGGTTTGAAACGGCCGACCGGGTGATCGCCACGATTTTCATCAACCCCAAACAATTTGCAGCACATGAAGATTTGGGCCGCTATCCCCGCGATGAGGCGGGTGATCTGGCTAAGTTCACCAGTGTGGGAACATCGGCGGTATTTGCACCCTTAGCCGAGGTGGTTTATCCCGCAGGTTTTGCCACATCAATTCACATGGAAGGGCCTGCTAAAGTTGGATTGGAAGATGCCTTTCGCCCGCAGTTCTTTGACGGCGTTGCAACGGTTGTAACCAAGCTCTTCACGCAAACAGCCGCAGACTATGCATTGTTTGGCGAGAAAGATTATCAACAGCTAAAAGTGGTAAGCCGCATGGCGCGCGATTTAGATTTGCCCATTGAAATTGTCGGCGTGCCAACAACGCGTGAAGCAGACGGCTTAGCCATGTCATCGCGCAATGCCTATCTGTCGGCGGCCGAACGCCAAGTTGCCACCGCCATTTACCGCACGCTGAATGAAGCGGGTGCGATGATCCGCGCTGGGGCCAATCCAGCACAGGGCGAAGGCTATGGCGCAGCGGCACTCAGCGCATTGGGCTTTAAGGTGGATTATGTGGCAGCCCGCAACGCTGAAACTTTGGCCAAGCCAACATCGGCGCGAGAGCCTTTGCGCCTGTTGGCTGCGGCCTGGCTGGACAAGACGCGCCTGATCGACAATATCGCGGTTTGATTTTTACAATAGGCCGAGGGCGGCTAATTCACGCTGCATTTTTTCTGGCATGGCGGCATCAATCTTATTGCTAACATTCAAATCCGGCGGCGCATCCTCACCTTCCAGATAACGCCACCCTTGAAAGGCGCGGCGCGGCATAGGGCGCACAGGCACAATCTTTGGTGCAAAGTTTATGCGGCATCGTTTAATGCCATCGCCGCCCGTCACCTGCTCAAAATTAACAATGGGTTGGCGGCACACAATCATGCCGCGCATCACCCAATAGAGTGATCCGCCCGGCACAATCTCACTTTCGCGTTTAGGATAAGCTCTTGTCACGTGATCAAGTGTATCGCGCCCGGCCTTGGCCTCTTTCACCCAAGATTTCAATTCGGCGATCTCACTCACTCCCACGCAAAGTTTGACCAGATGTAAAACCATGGAACAGCTTTAGCCGATGCGGTGCCGCCGTTGCAGCTTTTATCAACAGGTTTTACGAATTTTGACATTTTCGTCAAAAATCATGCTGATCTTACGCCCTCTTCGGCCTGTTGAAACCAATGGCTATCCACCTCTTGGAAATCAAAGGACTTCACCTTTTTGAGGCCAATGCCATGGCGGATCATCAGCTCAACCAATCTTTGACCATTAATCAATGTGATGCGGCGTGTAACGCTTTTCACGACCATCATCGCAGGCAGGCTAAATTGGCCGGTGGTTACAAATACACCCTTGTTAGCACGGCGGGTTTCGAGACTTCCCAAAAAATCACGCACAGCGCCGGCACCCACCACGCCGCCCGGGCGCAGGCGTTTGGCTTGCAGGTAAATGGCATCAAGGCCGAAATCATCCAGATCAATAACCCCGTCAATGCCACCATCACCACTGCGCCCTACTTTGTGGGCCATATCAGCTCTCGTGCTGGCAAATCCAGCAGCACGCACCACATCAAGGATCAAGCCTTCAAAGCAACTGTGGGTGAGGCAATGAATACGCCCAAGCAGTGCCGCGGCCAATTCCCTTTCATGCGAAGCGTGAAGCAGGTCAAGCGCCACGAGGCAACGGCGCTGCGAATTCTTATATTCAATTTCTGATCGCGGCAGGGGTGAAAACTCAAACTCTTCCAGCGCCTCAACTTCGCATTGCGGTTCAGAGTTCATTTCACGTGCGAAGCTGCTTTCGGTACCATACCAAGGGCGCATAAGGCCCGCATAATCTTCTGATTTCATTTTGCCCACTCAGCCAATTTTATATTGCCGGCACAGAATGCAGACTTTCGCAAAAACGCATTGCGTGCAACACAGATCGTCTAGCAAGGTTAGTTTCTTGGGTTGGGACCTGCTTAGTGCAGCGTGGGTTTTTGAATTTTAGGCCGCATGGCTTCCAACGCATAAAATATGATGAGGCCAGCAAAGAAGCCGCCAAGATGGGCTTCCCAAGCAATCTGGGTGTTAGATACAAATGAGTTGGAAAGATACGTTGTTGCGCCGGAGAAGAACGTCAAAGCCAGCCACATCAAACTGAAGACAAGTGCGGAGCGGTTGCTGATCAGCTCTAGCGGCCGCAGCACACGTCCACGCCCGTAAATCAACGGAATTGACGCTGCCAGCAGAGCTGAAACTCCGGCGGAAATGCCAACGAGGATCAACGGATCGCCCCAGTGAACCGCCAATGTCGTCAAGGCGCCTGCAATAATACCGGTGGCCAGAATGAGCAGATAACGCAGATTGCCAAAATAGGCCTGAACGGGCTTAGAGAAAACCGCCAGCCACAGTGAATTTAATAATACATGAGACCAACTGGCGTGGAGAAAGCCGTAGGTCAACATGCTCCACCACTTGGCACCCGCGGCCTGTTCAAATGGTGCT
>DATCEN010000050.1:0-2126 GCA_036510015.1 Aestuariivirga sp. | reverse complement strand
GCTAACGCGACAATTCACCACCGAATACGCCACATTATTCAAGCTCATCCTGCCTGCTCTTTCGGCCAATCACATGCCTATTCCATTGGGTGGCACTTCCAATCATTTCCGCAAAGCCATTCTGCAATTGGTTGGCGGGTGGGATGCACATAATGTGACGGAAGATGCAGATCTCGGATTCAGGCTTTCACGCCTGGGCTATCAGAGCGGCGTGCTCAACAGCACCACCTTTGAAGAAGCTAACACCAAGATTGCCAATTGGCTTCATCAAAGGGCGCGCTGGTTCAAGGGGTTTTTACAAACTTGGCTTGTGCATATGAGGCAGCCAATCGTGTTAATCAACGAGATCGGGTTTGCTGGATTTATGACGATGCAAGCGGCCGTTCTTGGTGTGGTTTTATCTGCGGCGCTCTATCCCATTTTTCTGGTCGCTACGATTTTCACTATCGGCGCCGATGTGTGGAGTGCTAACCCTGTCACGTGGTCGTGGGACAATATTGCCAAGGGCATTTACGTCGGGCTATTTTGTGTGGGCAGCGCTGTGATGATTTACAGTGGGGCTGAAGCCTTACGACGCAAACATCTTTTTGGCTGGTGGACAACGCTAGCAACCATGCCGCTCTATTGGCTTTTGGCCAGCATTGCAGCTTGGCTTTCGTTCTGGCAGTTGGCGACCAACCCGTTTCATTGGAACAAGACGCATCATGGGCTTTCCAGCTTCGTTTTGCGCCCAAAGCCCAAGATTTCTATTTTGAATTAAACACCAGAATGAGCGACGGCCCAAGCACAACCACGAAAGTAACCGGCAGGAAGAACATAATCATTGGCACCGTTAATTTCGGTGGCAGAGCTGCTGCTTTTCTTTCAGCTTCAGTCAGGCGGTCTTTACGATTTTCCTCGGCTAACACACGAAGTGCTGAGCCCAGCGGTGTACCGTATTTTTCCGCCTGTATCATGGCGGTGACGACCGAGCGAACGGTTTCAAGACCGGTGCGTTTAGCCAAATTTTCAAGCGCTTTGCGCCGATCTGGCAGATAAGAAAGTTCAGCAGTTGTCAGCTGAAGTTCTTCGGCCAGTGGCACTGATTGTGTGCCGATTTCACGCGATACGCGCGCCATCGCCATCTCAAGTGACATGCCCGATTCGATACAAATCAACATCAAATCTAACGCATCTGACCAAGCATTCTTGATCAAACCTTGACGCTTGCTGGAGGCATTTTTTACGAAAAAACCTGGCATAAATGAACCAAGAAAAAGCCCGCCCAAGGTTGCGAGCATGCGTGTACTGGTGGTGAAATGTGAAGCAAAGGTCGTTGAGGCATAAACAAAAACAAGGGTTGCCACAACAATCGGCATAATGGCGCGCATCGCCAGGAACATTGTCAAATGGCGCTCTGAGCGATAGCCCGCGCGGCGCAATATTTCGCGCGTACCTTCCGCTTCAAAGACCCTGCGCAAATTGAACGTACGTACGACTTTATCAAATATACCCGTTGATTGACGTTCGCGTAGCTTTGTGACGTCTGCCTTGGCTTCAAGTGCGGCGCGTTGAGCGGATTTCAGGCGGTCGCGCTCGCTTGTCACATATTTCGTGCGGGCAGCTAACTTATCATCGGCAAACATAGGAGAGACTATCGTGACGATTGTCGCAAAAACAGCCAATGACGCCAGGACCACGATAATGGTCTGAACTTGTAAAAAGCTTTGGACATAATCAATCATAGGTTCTCGTCCGCCATTACATTTTGAAGTTGATCATTTTTTTCATCACGAGGGTGCCCACCACCATCCAGATGGCGCATCCTGCCAACAACATGTTGCCCATCTTGGTGTGAAACATGGGCAGCAAGTATCCCGGATTTGAAAAGCTCATCAGCCCCATGATGGCGAAGGGCATCCCACCAATAATGGCGGCGGATGATTTGGCTTCTTGCGAAACCGCCTGCACTTTAGATTTCATTTTCTTGCGGTCGCGCAACACGCGCGACAAGTTGCCCAATGCTTCGGACAGATTGCCACCGGTTTTGGATTGAATGGTCATCACAATGGCAAGGAAGTTAACCTCTGGAAGTGGTACACGCTCCACCATGCGCTCGATGCCTTGGTCGATAGGAATGCCAATCT
>DATCEN010000049.1:0-2835 GCA_036510015.1 Aestuariivirga sp. | reverse complement strand
TTTACTATTCTTTTTAGGTGTGATGTTTTCGCTCAGCGGGTTGGCGCAATTTGGTTGGCTGGCCGCAGCCAACACTGCGATTTATGGAAACTTTGACGCGACCACGGCCAATATTATAATTGGGCCCCTATCGGCCTTAATGGACAATGTGCCACTGGTTTACGCCATATTGGAAATGCACCCAAGCTTGAACCAAGATCAATGGCTGCTCTTGGCACTGGCGTCAGGTGTGGGTGGGTCTATGCTGTCGATAGGCTCATCTGCTGGCATCGCGCTCATGGGCATGGCGGGGAAGAACTATACCTTCATGAAACATTTGGTTTGGCTGCCGGCGATTGCGCTGGGCTATATAGTAGCGATTGCCGCACACCTTATGCTGAATTGAGCTTTCCGGCCTCCCAACCCAGAATAGCTTTCTTGCGGGTCAGACCCCAGTGATAGCCCGTGAGTGCGCCAGATTTTCCCAAAGCACGGTGGCAAGGCACCACAAATGAAATGGGGTTGCGGCCAACTGCTGCACCCACGGCGCGGGCGGCCTTAGGTTTGCCAATGGCGGTGGCGATGTCACTATAAGCAACGGCCTTACCCATGGGGATTTTCAATAAGGTTTCCCACACGCTGATTTCAAAATCAGAACCAATCATTGTGATCCGAATAGGCTGGTTGTCTGTGGTGTTACCAAAGATGCGCGCAACATAAGGAGCCGTGCGCGCACTATCTTCTTTGTACTGAGCATTTGGCCAGCGACCCTTCATATCTGCCAGTGCTGCCTGATCGCCGCCGTCGTCATTGAATGATAATCCGCATAGCCCATGGCTTGTAACCATCGCCAAGGCGATGCCGAAGGGTGATGGATGAAAGCCAAAATAGATGGTGAGGCCAGCGCCTTTGGATTTATAGGCACCGGGTGACATGGCTTCATGAGCGATGAATAAATCATGCAATCGACCCGGGCCAGAAAGGCCTAAATCCAAAGCCGTATCCAAAATGCTGGCCGAATCTTGCAACATGGTGCGGGCGTGGTCCAAGGTCAGTGCCTGCAAGAAAGCTTTGGGCGTAAGGCCTGCCCATCGCGTGAAAAGTTTTTGCAATTGATCTTCGCTCAGACCCACTGGGCTCGCCAATTCAGCAAGCGATGGCTGGGTGCGCCAACCCTCGTGCAGGTGTTCCAGAACAGCGCGGACTTTGTTATAATCTTCAAGTTGGCTCATGTTTGGCAAGCTAACCTGATGTGGAAATTTGCGCCACCCGATTCACGCTGCGATGTGATAAGTCCCATCCATGACCTCCAAGATGAAGCCTGGGCAAATTGCCGAAATGTTTCGCATCTTTCATGATGCCAATCCGGAGCCAAAGGGTGAACTCTATTCAGTGAATGATTTCACCTTTCTGGTGGCCGTGGTGCTTTCAGCCCAAGCCACTGATGCTGGCGTGAATAGAGCAACAAAGCCGCTGTTTGAACACGCCGATACGCCAGAAAAAATGGTGGCTTTGGGTGAAGATGGCATAAGGGATGCAATCAAAACCATTGGCCTATTTCGCGCCAAGGCCAAGAATGTCTATGCGCTTTCACTGAGACTTATCGAGAAACATCACTCAAAAGTTCCCTCAACACGAGAAGAACTAGAGGCCCTGCCCGGCGTTGGGCGCAAGACCGCCAATGTGGTTTTGAATATCATCTTTGGCCACCACACAATTGCGGTTGATACGCATTTGTTTCGTCTGGGCAACCGCATGGGATTGGCCTCAGGCAAAACGCCTTTGGAAGTTGAAAATAAACTGTTGAAAGTGATCCCCAAAGTATATCTTAGCCATGCCCATCACTGGCTGATCTTGCATGGGCGCTATATTTGCAAAGCGCGAAAGCCGGATTGTTGGCGCTGTATTGTATCAGCACAGTGTAACTTTAAACCTAAGACGCCCGCCCCTTAAAAAAGTGCAAGAAATAACTGGTCGCAAAAACCGGTGTAATAAAACTCACAAAAGGAATCATAGATAAAGCCGCTGGAATGAGGCCCGCAATAAAAATTCGCACGGTATGGTCGCGGCGTAGCGCCACCGCATCAGCCATCGGCATGTAACGCGCGGCCGTGAGTTCAAAATACTCGCGGCTGATCACATAGGCGTTGGCGCATAGGATCAGCACCGCTCCTGCGCCGGCAAATAAGACAAGTGGTGAAACAACGAGATCGACCGCCAAGGCCAAACCTGCAAATTTGAATGAAGTTAAAAGTGCCACACCATAAGTCAGTGCTTTACCCGCAGGCTGATGCGAATAGTGGCGTGCCTCAAGCTTGGATGCAATGATATCCTGAAACAGACCCGCAAAAAGTGCTGTAACCGGCGCCATCAAATAAAAGAACGCAGCAAATAGCCCGAGCCCCGTGACAAGTTGCAGTCCAGAGGTGAGCCAAGGCCAAGGTGTGCTGGCCAAAATCGAAAGCACATATTCGATGCCCCATAATAGGCCTGCAAAAAGCGCCACTGACAAAGCAATTGATTTCCACAACACCGGACGCATGTCAGGCGAAGTGATGTCGTTCAGGGCTTTAACTGTAGCTGTAAACATTCTGCTAGAGTTAGGAAGCCTTGCTTGTTTCTGCAAGGGGCTTCGGCTAGGTGCAGTTGTATGACAAATACCGAATTTGATGTTCTCACCATTGGCAACGCCATTGTTGATGTCATTGCCAAAGTTGATGAGACTTTTGTGGCGCGCGAAAAGCTGGTTAAGGGTTCGATGAACCTTATCGATGAACCGCGCGCCGAAGAGCTCTATTCACACATGGGTCCGACCACTGAGACCTCTGGCGGCTCGGCTGGCAACACCGCTGCAGG
>DATCEN010000048.1:0-2007 GCA_036510015.1 Aestuariivirga sp. | reverse complement strand
GATTAGAGCCATATGACGCGCTTAACCCAGGGCTGATGGACTATATGGCCACAGTTGCGGCCAAGAAAAGTGGCACTTACCGCGAGAGTTAATTGCACTGATTTGAAGCCGTCGGAGGCAGCTTGTTTCCGGCGGCTTATTTTGCCGCACGTCAATCTCTTCACTGATTTGTGCCTTTTGCGAATCTGGTCAATTTGCTAATCGCATTGTATGCATTCTGCATGACATTCGCTGGCAAGAAATCTGCGCTGGCATTGAAGCCGCCACTGCCAAGACTGGTTCAAGGAAAGACAAATGAAAAGACTATTGTTGCTCGTCGGCGTACCCGTGCTGGCGCTTTTGGTTATTGGAATTTACTATCTAAAAGGCGGACGTTACGCAGAGACCGAGGACGCCTATGTGCAATCCAGCATGATTTTGATTAGCCCTGAAATATCTGGAGTGGTCAGCGAGGTGGCCGTCAAGGAAAATCAGCATGTGAAAGCTGGCGACGTCATATTCAAGATTGATGCTGCCCCATTCACTGTTGCACTGGAACGTGCACAAGCCAAGGTGGAACAAGTGAAACTCGATTTTGAGGGGATCAAAGTCAGCTACGCCGAAAAGCAAGCTGAAATCACTCAAGCCCGCACCAAGCAGGATTTCGCCAAAAAGGCGCTTGATCGGCAGTCCGAGCTGGCGGCCCTGAAAATTACCGCGCCTTCGGCAATTGATGACGCAACCCAAGCCGCACAGGTGGCTGAGGAACAGACGGTCATGCTGCAGAGTGATCTCACCAGGATTGTTGCATCACTGGGCGGCAAACTAGATACACCCATTGAACAATATCCTGCATATCTTTCAGCGCAGACTGATCTTGCCCAAGCCAAGCTTGATCTGGAACGCACTGTGCTTAAAGCTCCAGCCGAAGGCTATGTAAGCAAGTTACCGGCCGTTGGCCTTTATGAAACGGTGGGCCTTGCTGCGCTGGCGTTGGTGACATCAAACAACATGCGGGTTGATGCCAATTACACCGAAACGGAAATCACTTATGTGAAGCCCGGCCAGCCGGCGACTGTTACGATGGATACCTATCCGGGTGTGACATGGAAAGGCGTGGTGGAAAGCTTGAGCCCCGCCACGGGTGCGGCATATTCTGTTATCCCGGCGCAGAACGCCACGGGCAACTGGGTGAAAATTGCTCAGCGTGTGCCGGTGCGCATCAAGCTTGACCCGAACCATGACGGCCCGCAGTTGCGCCTTGGCATGAGTGCTAATGTCGCCATCGACACGGGCCACGTGCGCGATCTCTTCGGCTTTCATTTCTGATCGCGCTGGATCATGACTTTGGCCGCACCAGCTACTCCAATGCCAAGCGACAGCCAGCGGATACTGGTCACTATCGCCGTGATGTTGGCCACCGTCATGCAAGCGCTGGATACGACTATCGCCAATGTGGCCTTGCCACATATGCAAGGCAGTATGGGTGCCACTCAGGATCAGATTTCCTGGGTACTTACGTCTTACATTGTCGCGGCCGCCATATGCACGCCACTCACAGGATTTTTGTCTGCAAGACTTGGGCGCAAGCAAGTCTTTTTATGGTCGGTTGTGGGCTTCACGATCACTTCAATGATGTGCGGTGCTGCGCAGAGCCTCAACCAAATTGTGTTTTTCCGCCTCGCGCAAGGCGTGTTCGGTGCCAGCCTTGTGCCACTGTCACAAGCGGTCTTGCTCGATTCATATCCGCGCGAAAAACATGGTTCAGCCATGGCGCTGTGGGGTGTGGGCGTGATGGTGGGCCCCATTCTTGGCCCTTCGCTGGGCGGATGGCTGACCGAATATTATAATTGGCGCTGGGTTTTTTATATCAACCTGCCTTTCGGTATTCTCGCTTGGCTCGGCATCATGGCCTATGTCAGCGAAACGCCGCTGGACCCGAAGCGTAAATTTGACATGATGGGATTTGCCTTTCTGAGCATTGGGATTGGTGCGTTGCAGATGATGCTCGACCGAGGGGAATCCCTC
>DATCEN010000047.1:0-3886 GCA_036510015.1 Aestuariivirga sp. | reverse complement strand
GCCGGCAGGAAAATTTAAGGGTGCTTCAGTTAAGTCTTCAGGTGATGTGGATGTTTGTGTGGCCGCTTCGATCAAGCCTTGCTGGCGCAACAAATCCAGCACGCGGACGGGTGGCTCTAAGGCCAGTTCACTCACCATTGCCGGTGCCAAAGGCTCTCCCGGTTCAGCCAATGCAAAGTCCAACAAGCGGTGGGTATAGTCAAAGGTTGGCCCCAAGATCTGCCCGCCGGGTATGTCTTTGAATGCGGCCGAGATGCGCCTGGTAATCTCCATTTTTTCAGTGGCAATCGGCGTGCTATAGCCAAAGCGCGTCAGCGTGGTGCGCGCAGCACGCAGCAAGAACGCGGCTTCAATCAGATCGCCACGGGCTTGCTTAATAGCCAGCGCCGCCCAGCCACGATCATAAAGTGAGCCTTCGTTCATCACACGCTCAACCGATAAGGTGAGCTGTTGCTCGATCTGTTCAACACCAAGTTCAGGAACTGCAACGTCACCGCGCCGCTTCTCAGCCAGCAGGCGATGCGCCGCCGCAATGGCTCTCTCGCCACCTTTGACCGCCACATACATCAGATGCCTCCCGCAAACGAAACGTGGGTGCTGCGTGGGCAGCCGAGAATTTCTTGTGGTGTTATGAAGATCATATCTACACCCAATGGGAAGGTCGCATTCGCCGCCGCGCGTGCCTTCCAGAATGAAGGATTGATATCGGCAATGTGCACAGTTATTGGTGACTGTATTCCAGGCCCCGAAAACTGTACCTCCTGACCAAGTGTCAGCGACGTGGTCTGGATCAGTAAAGTGGCCGATTGATCTGGATATTCGGGGTTGCCCCGTTTCCATGCGTCTAAAGCCATTTCGGCATCGGCTGCATTCAAAATGGCAAAATCTGCCTGAGCGCGATCTTCCACCAGTTGCGATGCGGTATGGAAGCGCAAAAGCTTTTCGATCTCAGCTGTGCAAAAGGCTTCAGCAAGATAAATGCTGGTGAGGTGGTCTCCCAAAGCCAGAAGCACGGTCAGCGTGGTTGCATAGGCTGGCCCTGATTGGTCAATGAGGCTTGGCAAAGTGAACACCTTCCCAGGCCGCGCCATGGAGTTGAGAGAGATGCGAAAAGCCCGAGCGCCCTGTTGCGCATTATTCATGCTGGCTTGATCAAACATCGCCGCGCACCAATGTGAAGAAATCAACCTTCGTTGCAGCCACTTTTGCCGCGTTTGCGTGCCGGTTCTCCTCGCGATCGGCATGTAATTTGGAGACAACAAACTGCAGGCGTACAGCTTCTTCGGTTTGCAACAACGCGTCACACAATGCGGCGCGGCGCGCATGGTCAGCATTGCGACCCAGAACATAGGCATGGCCTTCGGTTCCGCCTGCCAGTTTCACCGTGCAGCGCGTTACTGTGGCTTCCCCGAAATTGAAAGCGGCACCGCTACCACCCATGCGTCCACGCAACATCACTAAACCCACTTCCGGCCCCCGCAAAACATCGTGCGGGCAATCGGCGAAAGGCTGGGTGAGGCGATCAAGCTCAGCCCAAGGGGCCAATGCCAGAGTACGCATATGGTCAGCGCGATTGTCGGAATTTGAAGACATCAGACTAAACAGCAGCGCAGCTTGACAGATTCATGACAAAGCTCAAGCCCACTTATTTTTCGTATTTTTCGAGAAAAGCCTCCGTGGATAACCTGCGGAAATCGGGCAAGGCCTGGTGGATCGCTTCATGCTCCCAGTCCCACCAAGCCAAGGCCTGGAGCCGATCCGCAAGAGAGGCCGGGTGCCTCCATTTTATGAATTTGGCTGGTATGCCGGCAACGATGGCATAGGGAGGCACATCTTTAGTGACGACGGCGTTGGAACCAACAATAGAGCCGTTGCCAATTGTAACTCCCTTCATCACAATCGCACCATGGCCAATCCAAACATCGTGGCCGATCTTGACCGATCGGGAACGACGCCAAGCAAAAAGTTCCACTTCGTCGAGTTCCCCGGGCCAATAGTAAGATGAACGATACATGAAATGGTGCAGCGAAGCGCGCGTGTATGGGTGTTCGCTGGGATTTATGCGTGAGAAGGCGGCGATATTCACAAACTTGCCAAGGGAGGAATAGGCTATATCGGCAAAGCGGTCTGTATAGCTGTAATCGCCGATCTCAGCTTCCAAGATACGCGTGCCCTGTCCGATTTCAACATAGAGGCCCAAGTGAGAATCTGTGATTGTGACGTCGGGATGCACGAATGGTTCGCGGCCAAGTTGAGGCAAATTCACTCTCCCATTTTGGACAATGTCTCACGACCAAGTTGCAGTTTTATGACAGCTCGGCATTTTCTAAACTTCTCCCAAGAGGCACGCGTGTGTTCCCGTCGCAATCAGATATGCAGTCATTGGTCCCGAAGGAAAAAGCAAGTCGCCTAGAGCGAGTCAAGCTGTCGCAGGGAGGGTCGTTTCCCGATGATCTTGTCCCCTTAACTTAGCTGAGTTTGGAGTCTGTTCTTGGCCCATTTGGGAAGTTGGTGCCGGTCTGTCATTTGTCCGATTGCCACAACAAAGCAGAAGCGCTGCTGCTGATGTCAGCTTATGCCGCTCATTTGTCTGTTGCTCGTCACGAAGCTGACGAACTCAAATGGCGGTTCCAGTTCAGGAGATGACCCAATCCGGACTTTTCGGATTGGGAGGATGATTATTGATAGCAGACTAACTTTCAAGTGAGATCAATTCTGTTGAACACGTCAAGTCCCAAGTGGTTATCGAAAGATGGTGCGTTTACTAAAACACTAGACGACTCCATTCGGCGCTGGGCTATAGGCCGCCAACGCCACTCACCATCGCGCCACATCCACCCTCTCTCGACGAGGCGTCAAACATGCAATTATCTATCACTACGTCTGGTACAAAATAACAGACAGGCCAGATACCGGCTAGGTCGATATCTTTGACCGGACGGTGATTGGGATAAATTGTTTCGCTATTGGACGGCAAAGTGCCGCCGGAAAAGGGGTCCCGTTTGGTTTGACAGTTGTCAGGAATATTTTTCATTGCAGACTTTCTTAAATCGGTATGCCCGTGGTCCAAGCCTTGTATTTCATTGGCATTAAGCGGCTTGCAGTAATGACAGTTCGAAAGCGACTGCGCTAAAAGCAGATAATAAGGTTTGGAACATTCGCCGTTTAGGAGAGTTTATAGATCGCAGTCCGCGTGTTAGCCGGACGCGGCGGTATGAAGAACAAGGTGGTTTTTCCGGTTTCCTGCTTTGGCCAACGCATCGGCAGCCGAGCTTCTTCCCCGTCCGCGGACTGCCAACTTCATTTACCAGCCATTGAAGAAGACTGACGCTCCGCACGTTGAGGAACTATTTCGGCGTTGCATTGGCCGCGTCGATTGATTGCAGTTCTTGCTACATTGCCCAGCGCCGTTAAAAACGGGAACAAAATAGCTGTTCCCGCGCTGGCAACTTACGGAAGATTTGTTGCAAAAGAACACTGTGGCCTATTAATCTTCCCTAGAAAGTTCTGGAAACATCTATGCAGACTATCCGTGTCGAGCTTCATGGCAGTCAGATGGCCGGAGAAATTTAAGTATAGCAAAAATAGTAAAAAATCCGGGGAACAGAAAGCTGCTGAGGCGGAGGTCGAAGACTTTAAACACGATCTTCGCCCATTTGTTGTGGCCGCTGAAATGACACGCATGGCGATGGTATTCACCGATGCCAAAGAACCCGAAAATCCCATGATATTTACCAATGACGCCTTTCTCTCATTGATTGGGCATCGCCGCGGTGAAGTGCTTGGTCAAGTCTTCAATTTCCTCTTGGCGCAGGCAGCCGATGCTGAGGGGCTGGCCCAAATAAAAGCCGAATTTGAAGATGGCTCGAACTCCCCTTTGGAAGTG
>DATCEN010000046.1:0-3183 GCA_036510015.1 Aestuariivirga sp. | reverse complement strand
CTTTGGATGTCATCGTCAGTGATGCCAATTCCAGCTTGGATTACAGCTTGGGCAAAAGCCCTGAATTAACTTCAACTGATGGCAACTGGCTTTTGAAGCTGGGCGCAGGCGCACTTGCTGCAGGCTCCTATGCCCTCAGCGCCAAAGTGGGTGATGGTGATTCTCAAAGCGTTTCAGCATTGGCCGATAAGTTGCCGCAATTGGTTGTGCCCGCAGTAGAGCCACCAAAGCCAGAACCATTGGTTGCCCCAACTGTCACTGACACAAAAACTGATGATAAAGCCTCAGTGATTACGGGCACTTGGCCCGAAGGCAAAGCCACCAGCTTAGATGTGGTTGTTGATAACCAAGATTATAAATTGGGCGATGCAAAAGAGCTGACATCTGACAAAGGCGTTTGGACTTTAGCGCTTCCGCCTTTGGCAGCTGGAGAACATAGCATTGTAGCCATGGAAGGTGATGGCAAGCAGACGGTAGGCATGGATGCGCCAAGCACTGTTGAAGTTGCTGCTGCCGTTCCACCGCCACCTCCAGCCGCTGTTGTTGCCCCGCCACCGCCACCACCGCCTCCTGTGCCAGCACCAGCTGCGGCCACCGCCGATAATGTTGCTGCAACGGTTGATCGCCCAACAGTCACCGGAACTTGGCCAGCGGGCAATGGCAACACCTATCAACTGGAGCTTGATGGTGTTACCCACACGCTTGGCAAAGACACTGATTTGCTCACTGCAACCGATGGCAAATGGACGCTGACCCCAGCCAAGCCTTTGGTCAACGGCACTTATGACGTGATTATGAAAGTCACTGGCGCTGATGGCCAAACAACAACATCCGTGGCCAAGGGCGCCGTTGTAATAAATGTGGCACCACCTGCACCAGCGCCACCACCAGAAAAGCCTTATGATTGTGGCGCTGCATTAGCAACTACGGCTGCAGCTTACCCCGTTCGATTCGAATTTGATCATGCAGATTTGATTGGCGACTATCCTGCAAACGTCAGCCATTATGCGGATATTCTAAATGATCCACGTTGCAAAGCCGTCCACATGCAAGTGACAGGTCATGCCGATAATATCGGTTCTGATGCTTATAACTTGGGTTTGAGTGAACGCCGCGCCAGCACGGTCGCGGCCCTGCTTGGCAAAGACGGAGTTGACGGTTCACGGATCTCTACGCTGGGCGTTGGTAAAACCAAACCACTTGATCCGGCAAATACCAAAGATGCGCGCGCAAAAAACCGCCGCGCTGAATTCAACGCTCAATAAGCGAGGACGTGAAAATGAATGAGTTCTTCAATTGGAATGACACTTTGATTTTGTGGCAATACCAATGGTTCTGGCTTCTGTTCGCTTTCGTCATTGGCCTGGTCATCGGCTATCGATTTAACAATTGGAAAATTTCATAGGGGCACATCGCCATGTCGCATTATTTGATTGAATTGGCCGTCTGGCTTTTGGCCGCTTACGCAGTGGGTTGTCTGGTGGGCTGGTTCTTGCGTAATTTAAGCAAAGGCCCCGCACCTGCGGCAACGTTGACAGCTGCTCCGCTTGTTGCCGCCAAGGTGGCACCCAAGGTTATGGCTGCACCAACGCCAGCGCCTGCGGTTCGCGCTGCCGCACCTGCTGGTCCATCCACCACCATGGAACGCCCCAAGGGCATTGCAGCCGCACGCGCAGGTAAGGCTGACAACTTGCAGCGCATTTCAGGTGTTGGCCCCAAGAATGAAAAAATCTTACATACACTAGGCTTTTTTCACTTTGATCAGATCGCTAACTGGGCGCCAAAGGAGCAAGCTTGGGTGGACGACCACTTGAAGTTCCAAGGCCGCATCATCCGTGAAGAATGGGTGAACCAAGCCAGCCTGCTGGCCGCAGGTAAGGATGCTGAATTTGAAAAGGAATACGGCACCGGAGGCTTAAAGGGCAAGGATGGAAAAACCCATTCAGGCACCCACACGCGCCACACTGACGAATAATAATTTTAAATCGCAAAACCTAAAGGGCTCAGATTTTCTGGGCCCTTTATATTTGTGTTAAAACTCGGATCAATTCGCCTGTGCGCCGTAAAATCCAGCAGGCTTAATGGTGCTTGCGGTGGCCACATCATCGGGTTGTCCGCGTTTTAAATCCGCAGTCATCGGCCTCACGCTTGAAGGGTCTAAGCGTGAGCGATAGATGTGCAGATTCTGCAAAACTTTTTGCACATATTGTCGTGTTTCGTTGAAAGGAATACATTCCACAAAGTCGATAGGATCAACGCGTCCGCCGCGCGGATCACCGAAATAGCTCACCCACTCGTTTGAGCGGCGAGGGCCCGCATTATAAGCGATCAGTGTGAGCACATAAGAACCATTGAACTTGTCCACCATATTGGCAAGGAATGCTGAACCGAGTTGAACGTTATAAGCGGGCTCTTTCAAACGCCCCGCCGAATACGCAACGCCGACTTGCTTGGCCACAAGTCGCGCCGTTGAAGGCATCAATTGCATAAGGCCTTGCGCACCAACACTTGAGCCTGCATCCGGGTCAAATTCACTCTCTTGCCTCGATAGTGCAAACACCAGGGGTTTCTCAACGCCTTTGCCAACTTGCGTCCAATTTGGCAGACCCAACACCGGATAAGACCAAGCATCTAGATCATGTCCGCGCTGGCTTGTCGCCTTAGCAAAACGCACGGCCCAAGCCGTGCCGCCCAGCTGCGCAATTGCGCCGGCCAAGGCATTCAGATGCGCAAGATCACTATAGCGTTCTGCCAACGGCATCAGGAAAATGTTGATTTTGTTTTTGCCACCAGCTTGCGCCATCAAACGCATGGCACGCAATAATTCATCATTTTCAATTTCGTTTCTTGCGGCAGTCGATACGCCAATGGAAGCGATTTCCTCGGGCATTAAGCCACGGCCAACTTCCTCACGCGCCAACTGGCCATAATAAACCGATGTGTGCTTCGCCGAAGCGGTGTAGGCAGCACGCGCTGCAGCCTTGTCTCCAAGCGCTGCTTGAGCGCGGCCAATCCAATAGAAGGCTCGTGCTGAGTCAGTACCGGTTACTGCGAGTGATTGTAATTTCCGAAAATGCGGTAACGCGGTTGAAGCATCATTCAGATATCGCAACGCCACCCAGCCTGCCAGAAACTCACATTCGGACATGCCATCGCCTGAAGCCAGTCCGTGATTTTTGGCAA
>DATCEN010000045.1:0-2772 GCA_036510015.1 Aestuariivirga sp. | reverse complement strand
CAAAGCTTTCACCTGTCAGTTGGCGGCTTTGGCTTGTCTTGCATTGCTCGCCGGAAAACTACGCGGCACTTTATCGGCTGAGCAGGAGAAGGAATATGTAACAGCACTCATCGAAGCGCCGCGCCACATGACTGAGGTGCTCAAGGAAGAAAAGAACATCGCCGCCGTGGCGCAAGAAATTTCCAAAGCGCGCGATGTGTTGTTCTTAGGGCGCGGCATCAATTATCCGATGGCGCTGGAAGGCGCACTCAAGCTCAAAGAAATTTCCTACATTCACGCCGAAGGCTATGCCGCGGGTGAATTAAAGCATGGCCCGATTGCTTTGGTTGATGAGAATGTGCCAGTGATTGTGATTGCGCCACGTGATGAGCTTTATGAGAAGACGATTTCAAATATGGAAGAAGTCGCGGCGCGCGGCGGCAAAATTGTGCTGATCACAGACGATAAAGCCCACAAGCAAAACGCGCATAAGACATTCAGGCATATCCATGTGCCGCATGCGCATGCTTTCATCAGCCCACTGATTTATGCCATTCCGGTGCAGCTGTTGGCCTATCATGCAGCCGTGTTCATCGGCACTGACGTGGATCAGCCGAGGAACTTGGCAAAGAGTGTGACGGTGGAGTGAGGCTTCAGGACGGCGCTTGGTGCCAGGCGTCATAAGCCAAGCCGTGACAGGCGGCGAGCAGATGATCCACCGGAAGTGATGGCCTTGGTCGATGGCCGGGCGGCGTGCCGGGGCGCAAAGGCAAAATGAATTTCGGATTCTTCATCAGCTTGCGGCGCACACGCCAGCGGGCAAGGCGCTTGGCCTGCTGCGGCAAAGTTTCCAGCGCCAGTTTCAGAGCGGAAAAACGGCGGCAGAGAGCAGCGGCATTGTTATTGGCCTTCGGCGCTTTGGATTTTGCGGGCGGCTGATGGCTGGGGATGAGCTGTGATGGGCCAAAGAACAGAATGCGTGGGCCGCCTTTGGGTTCAGGCACATGCGTTTTACCAAAGCGTTTGCGGGCATCAAAAAGTTGAAATCTGAGGTGAGTTGCGCGGGTGGGCGACAGCTCCAGGCCCGAGGGCATAGGCCGGGGCGGGCGCGTGGCAACATTCACATCTTTCGCCATGATGATGATCAGGCGGCGCAAGGCCGATTCTGCCGGCCGCAACAGACCCAAAACCTTCGTGCGACGCGCTTGAGAAAAATATGTGGCCTTGCCCGTAAGCGCCAATTCCAGCAAGACGAAAATCTCTTGCACAATGAGGGCGAGGGCTGCGCGGTTTGTCTCAATGGCCTTCATCCAATCCATGTTCAACTCCATTCATTGATCCCGCGCTAGACCAGAATAGGAATAAAGTCAAGAAATAAATTCAGGGCCGAAGGAATGTTGGATACAGTTTGGAGCTTTGAGTAGGACTTGCCGGAATGTGTACAGGTGGTTTTAGTTTCGAGGCCTATGGGAGATTTGTGCCATAACTACTGCTGGCATCCCGCTTTGGGCGATTGAGCTTGTGGCAAAGCTGGGCCCCGGCGTTCGCCGGGGTGACGGAAGGTGGGGGTGCGGAATGCGGAGTTAAATGCACTTTCGCTGTAATTCGTAATTATGTCATTGCAAGCATTATCCATGATCATGAAATCATTCGAGAAGTAATTCGAGTGTCGAGTCCTTTAAGACAATCCACTCGATAATACGGTCTTTTCGTACTGTGACCCCATGAGCGGTCAGAATTCCAGCTTGATCTTTGGTCAGTCTCATTTTGGTGCCGTGGCTACCTGTTCCATCTAGATTTACAACTCCAAGCAATTTACCTTTTTTACCGAAAATATGCACATGTGTTTGCCCGCCGCCGCCGTGACGAGGATGATCCATGCGCATGGTGTTTGTTGGTTTGGTGGATATCCACTTGCTATTTTCATCGATTAGATGTGCCTGACCGTCGTTCTTGTCATAGCAAACGACCACATCGAGTTCTTCGATGAATTTATCAGGATACAGAACTTTTAGGATAGCTAATTTTAAGTTTTGATAACCTTTGCTGTCCAAAATATCCTCCACAGTATTGACTAGATCGCCGTAGTTTTCCGCATCCACTCCGGCTGCAATAAAATGCGCAATGCCAGTTTAGGGACTTGGCAAATTTTGCGTTACGCAATTGGAGCACGCCGAACGGTTCGACGTTCTCGAGCTTTTTTCAATCGCTCCGGCTCAGTGACCAATCGCTCCAAAAGCGCGAATGTGAAATCCTGGAGGTCTTCTGCATCGGCTTTAGAGAGGCTTCCTACATGAGCCCCGTCATTTGCGTCTTCTCTAACGCATTGAGCAAGCTCTCGAAAAGATTCAGGAAGACGATCATTATCCAGCAGCCACGCAATTCGGAGCCCCAAATCGCGTCTTTGCCTAGCGTTAGGCCCATTGATCAAGTTTTCATCTTCAGCCGGAAGCAATGGCTTTGTTACCAAATCTAAGCACAATCTAAACATCGTGCCAGCACCATTGAAGGCCTGAACTGCAAAGCATGTTGTTCCTTCGCGAAATGCCTTATCGAGCTCAGGTGATAGGAACTCAGGCGGCTCAGCTGTAGTCATGTCTTTGAGACTGACGTATCCCTCATTGTCAAAAAGGCTAGTTATATCGCCGTCGTGTTCAACGATGCCTCTTTTAGTAAAAGCATCCTGAAGTGCGAAATCATTTGCGCCGATGATGAAAACAGATCCTTTGAGACAAGCGCGGCACACACAATAGGTTTCATAAAAGTTCTTCCAATCGTATCGCGAAAAACGAT
>DATCEN010000044.1:0-2216 GCA_036510015.1 Aestuariivirga sp. | reverse complement strand
TGAGACGATCAACAAAAGAGGATTTCAAATCTTTGGATTTGGCGGCATCTAAATCCTTAGAATTGGCAGCGAGAATTTCAGCTTGCGCCGCGCGGATGGCTTTGGCCATGGCCAGCAAAGCAACATTCTTTTGTATGGTCGTTGCTTGCGCTAAAACCTTTGCTGCCGCGCGGGCGTTAAGCCCGAGTTGTTTCATTTGTTCAATCACAACATCACCAGATCATCACGATGCACCAATTCATCTGAACGGTCTTCGCCCATCAGCTTTTGAACATCTGCGGATTTCAGCCCAACAATTTTGCGCGCTTCATCGCTGTCATAACCCACAAGCCCGCGGGCAAATTCGCCGCCGCTTGAAACAATGCTGACAGTGTCGCCAGAAACAAACGTGCCCTCGATGGATTTAACGCCAGCAGGCAATAGGCTTTTGCCTTTGTGCAAAGCCGCCTTGGCGCCATCATCCACAATCAATCGGCCAACAGGAGCTAATGTTCCCGCGATCCAGCGCTTGCGGGCTTGTAAAGCTGAGGCTTCTGCCAAGAACCATGAGCAACGTTCCCCATCCATGATCCGCTTTAAGGGATGAAGTTCATGGCCAGATGCGATCACCATGTTGCAGCCAGCCGAGAGGCTGATCTTTGCAGCCTCGATTTTGGTGATCATGCCGCCTGATCCAACGCCTGAGATAGGCTTTCCAGCCATGGCCTCAATTTCAGGTGTGATGGCCGTGACTTCGGAAATGAACTTTGCGCCTTTTTGGTCGGGAGGTGCTGAATAAAGCCCGTCGATATCTGACAGCAGAACTAGCACGTCAGCTGACATCATAGAGGCCACGCGGGCAGCGAGCCTGTCATTGTCGCCGTAACGGATTTCAGATGTGGCCACCGTGTCATTCTCATTGATCACCGGAACAGCTGATTGTTTGAGCAAAGTTGAAAGAGTGGCCCTAGCGTTGAGATAACGCTGGCGATCTTCGGTGTCAGTTAACGTCACCAACACTTGTGCCGCAACAATAGAGCGTGCTGCCAAGGCTGTGGCCCAAGCATGGGCTAAAGCAATTTGGCCCACTGCGGCGGCGGCCTGGCTTTGATCAAGTTTCAATTTGCCCACTGGCAATCCGAGCGTGCGACGGCCCAAAGCAATGGCGCCTGATGAGACGAGGATCACATCGGTTCCAGATTTTTTGAGGGCCACCAGATCATTCACCAAAGTGGAAAGCCATTCGCCTTTGATGATGCCAGACTTTTGGTCCACCAGCAAAGCGCTGCCCACTTTCACGACGATGCGTTTGGCCTTGGAGAGGCGGTTGTTCATGGCCGCCATTCTTCGGTGGTTACACCCGCAGGATCAGGCAGGCGTGCATCGGCTTTGTTTTTGGTGACTTTGGCATAAAGCGCATAGATCACTGGATCGAGATTTCTTTGCGTGGCAGCTGAAATAAGCAGAGGCTCTTTCTTGGTTTTGGTTTTGAAAACAGCCGCCAGCTTTTCAACGTCTTCAGTGGGTAAAGCGTCGATCTTGTTGAAGGCGATGATCTCAGGCTTCTTGGCCAAGATGGGCGAATAAGCTTTAAGCTCAGCGCGCACGGTTTTGTAAGCGGCCACAGGGTCATCGCCCGTGCAGTCGATCAAATGCAACAGAACCGCACAGCGTTCCACATGGCCCAAAAACTTTGTGCCAAGGCCAGCACCTTCTGAAGCGCCTTCGATCAAGCCAGGAATATCGGCCAGCACGAATGAATTGCCGCCTGCACGCACCACACCCAATTGTGGGTGGAGCGTTGTGAAAGGATAATCGGCAATCTTGGGCTTGGCGGCGCTGACCACAGACAAGAAAGTGGATTTGCCCGCATTGGGCAGGCCGACGATGCCAGCATCGGCAATCAGCTTGAGGCGAAGCCACACCCACAGCTCAACACCTGGCAGGCCCGCATTGGCATGATAGGGCGAGCGATTGGTGGCCGATTTGAAATAAGCATTGCCAAAACCGCCATTGCCGCCACGCGCCACGCAGACACGGTCTCCCAATTTGGCCAGATCAGCGATCAGGGTTTCACGGTCTTCTTCTAAGACTTCCGTTCCAACCGGAACTTTGAGGACGATGTCGGGCGTATTGGCGCCAGCGCGCAACCGGCCCATGCCATGGCCCCCGGTGCGAACTTTGAAGTGGCCTTGGTATCGATAATCAATCAGCGTGTTGAGATCCGAGGCCGCTTC
>DATCEN010000043.1:0-5009 GCA_036510015.1 Aestuariivirga sp. | reverse complement strand
TCCATTCCTCGTGCCACGCCGCCCGCATCGATTACTTTGGAGCAAGCGCTACGGCTTCTTTCGTTGCCGCGTGAGGTTGGTTTACATCCTGAAACGCAAACGCCAATCGTTGCAAACTTCGGGCGCTTTGGGCCATTCATTTTGCATGACGGGGTTTATGCCAATCTAAAAGACCCTGAAGAAGTTTACACCATAGGGCTGAACCGCGCTGTGGATTTGTTAGCGGAGAAACGCGCCAAAGGGCCGAGCAATCGGGCGCGTCCTGGTGCGCTGCGTTCCTTGGGCGATCATCCAGATGGCGGCAAGGTCGAAATCTTCAACGGCAAATACGGTGCTTATGTGAAGCACGATAAAACCAATGCAACTTTACCCAAAGACACAGCGCTTGAAGCTGTGACGATGGAACAAGCCATTGCTTTATTGGCAGAACGCGCCGAGAAATCTGGCAAAAAGCCAGCCAAGAAAGCAGCGAAGAAAAAGCCTGCCAAAAAACCCGCTAAGAAACTTACCAAGAAAAAACCAGCAAAAGCTAAGGCCGCCAGTGGTGCAGAAGCCTAAGCGCGAGGTTGAACCGAGGTCCGGCCTGCCGACGGCAGCTGAGCTGATGCAATATATTACGGCCACACCGGGGGCGATTGGTAAGGGGAATATTGCGCGGGCATTTGGCATTAAAGGGGCAGATAAAATCGGGCTCAAGAAAATGCTCAAGGATTTATCTGGCAGTGGGCAAGTTACACGCCAGAAGCGCAGCTTTGCCAGCAAGACACGCTTGCCGCCTGTGGGCGTGGTGGAAATTACGGGTGAAGATGATGGTGAACTCACCGGGCAATTGGTGGGTGAAGATGGTGTGGCACAAGGCCCTGCCCTGCTGATCAAGGTGAGTGAAGGGCGCAGCCCGAAGCGCGGTGAACGCGCGGTGGCCAAATTTGAATTGCTGCCCCGCCATGCGGGTTATTCACATCAAGCTAAGATTATGCGTTTATTGCCGCAGAAGGCAGGGCGGTTGCTAGGCGTATTGCAGTTGGTGAAAGGCCATGGTGCACGCATTGCGCCAGTGGATAAAAAAGCCCGCACTGAATATCAGGTGATGTCTGGTGATGAAGCGGGTGCCATGAATGGCGAATTGGTGGCTTTTGAAATCATTCGTGAACGCGGGTTTGGTCTGCCAGCCGCCAAGGTGTTAGAGCGGCTCGGTGATCTCAATGATCCCCGAAATATTTCACTGATTGCAATCAACCAGCATGGCATTCCTAACCAGTTCCCACAACGGGTATTGGATGAAGCGCAAGCATTGAAAGTCTTCAACGGTTCAGGCCGCGAAGACTTCACCAAAATTCCGCTTATCACCATTGATCCTGCCGATGCACGTGATCATGACGATGCGGTTTTTGCCGAGGCTGATGGCGACGGCGGTTTTGAGGTGATCGTGGCGATTGCTGATGTGGCGCATTATGTGCTGCCCGCTTCAGCATTAGACAGAGAAGCGCGCGTGCGCGGCAATTCAGTTTATTTTCCTGATCTGGTTGTTCCAATGTTGCCGGAACGTATTTCAAATGATCTGTGTTCGCTGCGCGAAGGTGAATTGCGCCCTGCCCTTGCTTGCGTGATGCATTTTAACAGCGCTGGCAATAAGACAGCGCATCAGTTTCACCGTGTGGCGATGCGGTCTGCCGCTAAACTTTCATATGAAGAAGCGCAAGCTGCCATCGACGGTAGACGCGGGCCCAAAACGGATGACTTGCTTGAAGGTGTGTTAAAACCGTTATGGGCGGCTTATCGTTGTTTAAAGAAAGCTCAAGATAAGCGCTCTCCTCTTGCGCTTGATTTACCGGAGCGTAAAATAATTCTCGACGACAAAGGAAACATCGAAAAAGTTGTTGTTCCGCCCCGACTTGATGCACATCGCCTCATCGAAGAATTTATGATTCAGGCCAATGTTGCAGCCGCTGAAGAATTGGAAAAGCGCCGGACACCTTTGCTTTACCGCGTGCATGAAAGTCCATCACCAGAGAAACTCAAAAACCTGGCCACATTCTTGCGTACTGTGCAACGTGAATGGGCTTTGGGCCAGAGTGTAAAGCCAGCCCAATTCAATAGGCTTTTGGAATCTGTGAAGGGCGAAGATTTTGAACTGCTTATTCACGAGATTGTTTTGCGCACGCAGATGCAAGCCACTTATAAGCCTGATAATCTCGGTCACTTTGGTTTGGCACTCAGTCGTTATGCACATTTCACCTCGCCTATCAGACGTTATGCCGATTTAATTGTGCACCGCGCTTTGATCAAAGCGTTAGGGTTTGGCGATGACGGGTTGTCAGTTCAAGATATTGAGCAGTTAGAAGACACAGCCGAAATGCTATCTGTAGCCGAACGCCGCGCGATGATCGCTGAGCGTGAAACCAATGACCGGCTGATTGCAGCATGGCTTGCGCCACAAGTGGGTGCCACATTCCACGGCAAAATATCGGGTGCAGTTGGCGCTGGATTATTCGTGGTGCTGGATGGCAGCGGGGCCGATGGCTTTGTGCCCGTTTCTGGCTTAGGCCGAGACTATTTCGTGTTTGATGAGGTGGCACATGCGCTTCGTGGGCGATCGACAGGTGAGACATTCCAACTCGGTGACAGGGTTGAGGTGAAACTGTTAGAAGTTGCGCCGGTTAAAGGTGGCTTGCGATTTGAAATGGTTTCCGCTGGTCGAACGGGCAAGCCGCCGCGACATGTTAAGAAGGGTAAGCGCAGATGAGTCAGAATAAGAGTGATGCGGTGTGGCGTGGCTTCATGCTTAAGTGCCCGGCCTGCGGTGAGGGAGCGCTGCTGCACCACTATCTAAAGGTTGTTGATCACTGTGCGCATTGTGGAGAAGACTTCTCTCACCAACAAGCCGATGACGCCCCACCCTATTTCACCATTTTGTTGGTTGGCCATATTATTGTGCCAGCCATGTTAACGGCAGAAGTGATTTGGCACCCGCCAATGTGGGTGGATTTTGCGATTTGGCTTCCAGCAATTGCTATTCTGTCTTTGTTGCTTTTGCCGCGCATCAAAGGTGCTGTTGTTGGCCTGCAATGGGCCATGGGCATGCACGGGTTTGGCGCTGAAACGAAACCTGCCATCAAACCTTGACTTTGGGCCGCAATTGGGGTCTATCGCCACCAAATCGGAGTTTACATTATGGCCAAAGGCAACGTTATCAAGATCAAGTTGGAGTCAACCGCAGACACCGGCTATTTCTATGTCACAAAGAAGAACTCACGCACCAAGACTGACAAGTTCTCATTCACCAAATATGATCCAGTTGTGCGCAAGCATGTGGAATTCAAGGAAACCAAGATCAAGTAAGATCGGTTTTCTATCTCAAGCTTTTCTATGTCAAATAAGGGCGCTGGAATTTCCGGCGCCTTTTTTATTGGTTCAGATGTTGCTGGAGGAAGTGCCGATCCGGGTTATTCGGAACGAGGAGGCCACTCAGTTCTGGCCCGGACCGGCGTAGCCTTGAAATCAGGAGATGCGGCTGACCTGACAACAAGACATCTCTTAATTGGGTTTTATAACCCATGCCGAACGATTGGCCCTCAGTTGGGAAGCGGGCGACGCTTGGTGCTGATGCAAGTCGCCGCCCTGCTGAGAGGTGCTGAATAAGCTCTGGAGAGAAAGTATTCAGCGCGTTCAAAATCTATGAACGGAATATGACTCAGGTAAGGAAAATTCTCCAGCTAAAGCTATGGTAAACAAGCTAAATGCGATATTCATGATGAATCATTAAGGTGAATGCACCAGCATTTTAGCTATTAACCCTCTGCAGTGTCTGGCGCCTCATTTTCATCCGGCAAATGCATTTCGAGTGGCATTTGTTCTGTGCCATCAAGAGGTTCTTCGTCAGCCGTCAACGCATCTGACAGCTTCGGCATTGGCACATCAAAGCCAGGTGGTACATTGGCATCAAGCAAGCCAGCGGCCTTGAGTTCTTGCAAGCCTGGCAAATCAGTCAATTCATTCAAGCCGAAATGTGAGAGGAATGATTCAGTGGTGCCATAAGTCACAGGCCTGCCCGGGGTTTTGCGGCGGCCACGCATTTTCACCCAACCTATTTCAAGCAGATTGTCCAGCGTACCTTTGGAAATGACCACACCACGAATGTCTTCAATCTCGGCTCTGGTGACGGGCTGATGATACGCAACAATTGACAAAATTTCGAGAGCGGCTTTGCTGAGGCGTTTCTGCTCAATTTTTTCGCGGCGCAAAAGTGAACCCATGTCTGGCGCCGTGCGTAATGCAAACTTGCCTGCCACCTGCACAATGTTCACTCCACGGTTTTCATAATTGGCAGCAAGGTCAGCCAACAGGGCGCCTACATCAACCCCGGTGGGCAGAAACTCGCCAAATGCTGCAACGGATAGAGGCTCTGATGCAGCGAACAACATAGCTTCAATGATGCGCAGGCTTTCAGCGCGGTCTGCCATTGGATGCAGGCTGATCACAGTGCTGATTTCCTCTATCGTTTCGTCTTGTTCAAGGGATGCGGGGGCGCTTGTCATGAATCTTGTTCCTGCGTGATTTCGTTTTGGGCCTTACGGCGCAAATAGATTGGTTTGAACGCCATTTCTTGGCGCATCTCAATGCGGCCATCGCGCGCCAACTCTAAGCTGGCAGTAAAGGTTGAGGCGCGCACGGTGCGGCGGGTTTCTTTGGTAGAAAGATAACGCTCTAGCCAGTGATCAAATGTGCCCCAATCATCCATGCTGCCCACCATGCGTTCAATGGCATCACGCGCTTCTTTAATTGACCACGTCGTTTGGCGTTTGACTGTATAAGTTTGGTGTACCATTTTACGGGTGCGTCGTTCGGCATAAGCTTTGAGAAGATCAATCAGGTTGTCGGCATATTCGCGGGTTACTTCCACGGCTAATGCCTGAGGTGCGCCACGGGCAAATACGTGTTGGCCGAGTTGCGGGCGCTTCATCAGTTGAGCTGCCGCTTCACGCATTGCCGCCAAGCGTTGCAGCCGAAAT
>DATCEN010000042.1:0-3084 GCA_036510015.1 Aestuariivirga sp. | reverse complement strand
GATCAGTTATGGTCGAGTGGAAAACTATAACCGCACCGGAAGGCAAGCGGATAATCCTGCATTGGACCGAAACAGACGGGCCGCCTGTCAGCCCGCCTAGACATTACGGATTCGGCTCAACCATGATCGAGCGCGGGTTGGCCCTCGAACTGGATGGCAAGATAGAACTTGATTACAAGTCTGGCGGCGTTGTTTGCACAATGAACTTCCCAGCCCCTCGAGGTGATGACAATGAATAAATTATTGTCTGAACGCCGCATTCTTGTTGTCGAGGACGAAATACTCATCCTCATGATGATTGAAGACATGCTGGCTGACCTCGGATGTAAATCCGTTTCCGCCGCAACCAAGAACGAACAGGCAATTGCCTTGGTTAAAGAGCAAGTCTTTGACGCTGCCATGCTCGATATGAATCTGAATGGCAAGACCAGCCGTGATGTGGCCGATGCCTTGGCTGCGCGCGGCGTGCCGTTCGTCTACTCCACCGGCAATAGCGTTCACGATATAAGGGATGGGTTTCGTGACCGTCCCGTCCTCAAAAAGCCATTCAGCCATGAAGAATTGACCAAGGCACTGTCCGGCCTATTACCACCGTAATGCGCGTTAATTTCTCAGCATCGGCATAAACGGTCTGGTCAAGAATTTCATGGGTCTATGGCCCAGAATGGCTGATTGCGCCATTGGGGGCGTTTGCGGGTGATACGCGTGCGCCGTCGTGACACTTTAGGCAAAGCAGTGCGGAGAGAATTGTTTCCAATTTACATCCACGCTGTAAGGGCCAGCACCCGCTGCTGTGAGATACAGGAACACGAAGCAGAACATAATTGCCAAATCGCCCACGTTGACAACAGGAAAGAAGCTCTTAGGGGCATGAGCCATGAAATAAGCTACAGCCATCATACCAGCGAGCACAAAAGCTGTGGCGCGTGAACAGTCCGATGATGATGAGAATGCCACCAACAAGTTCCAATGCACCAATGAGACCCACGAATGAGGAAAGCTCAACACCATCTTTAAAGGCGTCGGTAAGCGGAAATTTGAATAGTTTTGTTGTGCCATGCTCAAGGAAAAGCACGCCTGTCACTACGCGAAGTACAGCGTGTAGGTGCCCATCCAAGATTCGCGGATAAGTCCGACTGACATGCGTGAATTCCTTTAATTGTTGGCCAATTTAGCACCAAGCCGTAGACAGCAAACTTTGTTCCAATCGCGCAAAAACTTTCTTGGAGCGCCCAAATAAGAACGGACGGCAAGGTTCGATGAAGGCCAAAATTGAAGCCCTCAGCGAGCAACGCATGTTCTGCCCAAGGCCCGCAAACGCCTACTTTAAAGCAGCGCTAAGCTCCCGGCGCAACACATCATGGCCGAGATCAGAATCACGCGGATGCCTACACAGTCGAAACGCGAAAGTGCTTCACCACGCTTCCGGACTCAAGCTTGAACTCGGGGTTGAACTTCCTTCATTCCTTAGGTTATTGATTTAGTTCGACACCCGAGCCGATGTCCTACTTTCCACGTAGCGCATCCTTGACGCCACCGACGGCGTTCTGAATTTGGCCGGCGGTCTTGTCGGCTTTTCCGTCTGCTTGCAATTTAGCGTCGCCGGTGATCTTGCCGGCGGCTTCTTTGATCGCGCCCTTCGCCTTCGTGGCTGATCCCTTAACTCTATCCTTGTCCATCGGTATTTCCTTTCATGGTTGGAGTACTGGAAACAACGCTGCTGATGGTCAAAGGTTCCTTAGCTGCAGTTGTACCAACCAGCGACGGCTGCCTATCAGTCTCGCAAAACCTATAATTTTTAAGGTATGCACTGAATCTACAAAATTGAGGGTGCAACTTTTGTCTGCGAGTTGCTTTTTGTGGCGTTCCTTGAGCCATACCGTTTGGCGTAGATCCAAGTGAACTCGGCTCCCAGCAAAAAAATTTGTGCCGAGTAATAAACCCAGAGCACCATGGCGATCATTGTACCAGCCGCACCAAATCCGGAAACGACGCCCGTCTTGCCGATATAGAAGCCGATAAGGAATTTGCCGATATTAAACAGGAACGCCGTGAACCCGGCCCCGATAAGAACGTCGCCCCAGGCCACGGAGACGCGGGGAAGGAATTTGAACATGAGTGCGAAAAGACCTGTAACTATAATGAAACTGATGGCAAAATTGATTGTCTGCCAAGCAAATTCACTCCCATTGATCGCAGTACCCCACAAGGATTGAATTGCTGAAATGAAGGCACTCATCACAAGCGATACAAGCAATAGAAAAGCAATCGCCAAAAGCATTCCGAATGTGATTATACGCCGCCGGATCAAATACCATAGGCCTGCTTGCTCTTTGCTCACGGGAGTTTGCCATATGCGGTCCATTGCGCCTTGCAATTCGGCGAACACACCAGTTGCGCCGATGATCATGAAGCTACCGCCGACAATTGTGGCCGCAAACCCATCTATAGGTTGGCTCGCACTCTTGACGAGACCCTCCAGAGCCAAAGCTCCCTCATTTCCGACTAAGCCCTGGAGCTGGCCATAGATCTGGCCGTGCGCGGCCTCAGCACCGAAGAAAAATCCCGCTATCGCCATTGTAATGATGAGCAAGGGAGTGATCGAAAATATAGTATAGAACGCAAGTGCCGCACCCATGCTCGCAGCACCATCGGTGTTCCAAGCTAATGCCGCATCTTTCACCAATGCAGCGATCTCCACCGGACCCAAGCCCTGCACTTTCAATGCGCGGGAAATCGGCGGATTCCTTTTCGTTCTGGATTTTTGAACCATCTAAATGTAACCGGACAGGAAGGCATAAGTTCCATCCAAGCCCGAACCGGCACTTTACCGTCACTTCCCATTTGCGGAAGACGGCTCTTGGCCCAGCGCGTCGGTTTGACTGGCGCAACATGTCATCTGCAATTGAACGGAAAGCAGACACGTCGTTGCAATTCAAACCTTCACACCATCAAACCAAGGGGGTGGCACTCACTCCCACCATGCGGCAGATGGCATAGGTCAATTCCGCACGGTTGAGCGTGTAGAAGTGAAAATCTTCAACACCTTCGCGCTGCAAGGCGGCAATCTGCTCAGCCGCCACC
>DATCEN010000041.1:0-5931 GCA_036510015.1 Aestuariivirga sp. | reverse complement strand
GTGATGTGACAGCACTGTTTCAAACGACACCCCTGTTAGTGATTGTTGGTCTGGTGTTTCTGCAGGGTGAGAAGGCCAGCATCTTGCGTTTTGGTCTTGTGCTGATTGGATTTATCGGAGCCCTTCTGGTGGCACAGCCCGGACGAGGAACCGTTTCGGGCTATGTTATGCTGGCGTTGGTGACGGCCGGATTTGCCGCTGCGCGGGATTTGGCGGCGCGTAAAATCGCCACTGAAGTTCCTGCCATGCTCTCAACTTTTGTGTTAATTCTGACGGTGCTGAGTGGCTCCACCATCTGCAGTCTGTTGTTTGAAACCTGGGTGATGCCGCCGCCTGCGTTGTTTATCGCACCTCTAACGGCAGGGCTTTTCATGATGCTCGGCCATCATTTCACATTGCTCGCTTATCGGTTGGCCAAGGCGCAAACCGTGGCGCCATTTTATTATAGCTTCATGGTGTTTGCGGTGATTTCTGGCTACTTTGTATTCGGCGATGTGCCAAATATTATTAGCTTCATTGGCATGGCAGTTATTGTGTTAAGTGGGCTTGCCATTCTGACAATTGACAAAGGTGAACGGGCGGATGTCTTTCAAAGTCCTGATTTGTGACCATGTCGGTTTGGCCTTTGATGGCAATGGTGCACCTGATCCAGCTGAAGTGAAGGCGCATATTCTGGCCAAAGGTGGTGTTTTTCATTTTGGCCTTGGAGCGCAAGCCGCACCAAGCAAATTGAACTTCTATTACGCGCCAGATCTTTCAACCCATGATGAGTTATTGAAAACGGCTGGAAATGGCCAATTTGATGCTGTTATCGCCGCTGCCACTTTCATTCCTGCTGAATGTCCTTTCATGTTAGGTGGGGTGCGCATTGGCGCTGGCACAGGCAACATGGGTTCGACATCTTGGGGCGGGGCAAATGGCATTGGTGGTGTAGCACCGTTGATGAATACCCCCGGGTTTAATGCCCGCGCTACTGCACAGATGACAATAAAAGCGCTTATGCATTTCAGACCGACACTTCCTTTTGGCGAACTTAACGCACGGGTTGTTGCTGGCGCATTTGATACCGGCAAACATTTGCGGGATTTTCCAACCGCAAAACTTGAGGACCAAACCATTGCCATTTTGGGTTACGGCAATATTGGACGTGAAGTGGCCAAACTGGCGGCAGCTTTCGGTATGAAAGTGATCGTTTATGCGCGCGATAAACACCACGCACGCATAACGGTTGATGGATTTATTCCAGCTTCAAACGCCATTGAAGCTGCACGCGGCGCAGATGTAATTTCAATTCATACCGGCCTTGGTCAGGTCGATCCAGCAACAAAGCGCAGTGCAAATCAGAACTTGATGAGTACAGAAATCTTATCAGCTATGAACCGCGGCTCTACCGTGCTGAATTTTGATCGCGGCGAATGTGTTGACGCAGATGCCCTAAGCCAAGCCATGGCCTCTGGCCAAATCGCCAATGCTGCGATTGATGCAGATATATTCAACATTGGCGGCAACTTATCTGGCCCGATGTTACCTTATTTGCCGTTGGCCGAAAAGTTTACAACCCGCATATTGCTTTTGCCCCATGCTGCGGCTGATACCGATCATCCGTCTCGCGTGGCGGGCGCAAAACAAGCCGTCGATCAAATCATTGATGCTATTCTTATCAAGCGTGTCACCAACCTCAAAGGTGATTTGCCGCAAGGCTACACCAATGCGGGGGTGAAACTGGGGGTTTAAGCACTTCCGATCAACATGCCGGTGAAGAAGACCAGTAAGCCGCCCAGTGCGATTTGTAATGCGGCCTTAAAAATTGGCGTGTCCATATATTTGTTGCGGATCCAAGTGATGACCGACAATTCGATGAGCACCACGAAAACTGCCAACACAAATGCTGTGTGAAATTGCGGAATAAGAAATGGCAGTGTGTGACCAAGTCCGCCAACCGCTGTCATCAAGCCAGAAGCGAGCCCACGGATGAGCGGATGGCCACGGCCAGTGAGTTTGCCATCGTCCGACAGGCCTTCGGCTAAACCCATGGAAATGCCAGCACCCACAGAGGCCGCGAGACCGACCAAGAAAGTTTGCCACGTGCTGCCAGTAGCAAAAGCGGCGGCAAAAAGTGGTGCTAGCGTTGAAACCGAACCATCCATCAACCCCACAAGACCAGGCTGAACCACTTGCAAAAGGAACAGTTGCTTTTCAGCGGCGGCCTCATTGTCTTTGGCGGCTGGGGTTAAGTGGGTAAGGCCCAGCTTATCGGCCAGAGACTCATGGGCCTTTTCTTCAAGTGCTATTTCGTGCAACAACTTTTTAATGGCGGGATCATTGGTTCGCCCGGCCGCTTGCACATAGAAACGATAATTCTCTGCTTCCACCACTTCAGCGCGGTGGCGCATTTTGTCGATGCCCAGCTTGGTGATGGTATAAATTGGTTTGTGCTTCACGAAGCCATTCACATCAGCGCGGCGGATGAGCGGAATGAAATCGCCGAACTTCGCGCGGTAAACTTTCGTCAGGCGGTCACGATGACCAAATTCCTCCGCTGCCATTTCCATAAAAACTTTGGATGAGGCCGGATAAGTTTCCAAAAGCTCATTAGCAAACATACCATAGCTCCGCGCATCATCCTCTTCGGATGAAATGGCGAGCGCCAGAATTTCTTGTTCAGTGAGATCAGAGAAACTTTTCATGGGCTCAGCTTAGTTCGTTTTTAAAATTATGCGAACCAAAAGTGGGCACAAAATTGAAAACGACAAGCCTTCTTCCAAATAGGTGATCATGGTAGAACCTATTGACTGCTGGTGAACCGCGAGGAACCCTAAATGGCCAAGATGAGACGCGAAGCTGATTCATTGGGCGAATGGGAGCTGCCTGCCGAAGCACTTTATGGTGTGCATACCGCTCGAGCGGCCTCAAACTTTCCCATCACTGGAACTTTGTTGCGCGATTATCCCGAGGTTATCCAATCCCTTGGAATGGTGAAGAAAGCAGCCGCATTGGCCAATTTGGAATTGGGCGTGTTGGATGAGCAAATTGGCTATGCCATTTTACGCGGCTGTGACCGTGTTATCGCAGGCGAGGCGGACAAAGCTTTTGTTGTCGATATGATCCAAGGTGGTGCGGGCACGTCCACCAATATGAATGCCAATGAAGTGATTGCTAATCTGGCGTTGCGCGAATTGCAGCGCCAGCCGGGGCATTATGAGTTGATCCATCCCAATGACCACGTGAACCTATCGCAATCCACCAATGATGCTTATCCCACTGCCATGCGCCTCACCATGGTGCGGATGTGCCCGGCACTGGTTGTGGAAATGCGGGCATTGAAAGCTGCATTTTTGGCCAAGGGTGCCGCCTTCCATGACGTTATCAAAGTGGGCCGCACACAGCTGATGGACGCCGTACCGATGCGGCTTGGCGATGAGTTCAGAGCCTTTGGCACCACCATTGGCGAAGATATCGAACGCTTGAGCGAAGTTGGCAATCTGCTGCGAGAAATGAATTTAGGCGGCACGGCCATTGGTACAGGCATAAACACACCTGCAGGTTATGCTGAATCAGTGATCCGCCATTTGTCGGATGTTTCTGGCGAGAGAGTGTTAACAGCCGGGGACTTGATTGAGGCGACATCAGACATGGGTGCTTTTGTGATGTTCTCAGGTGTTTTGAAGCGCGTGGCTGTTAAACTTTCCAAGATATGCAATGACTTACGACTGTTAAATTCCGGCCCTCTGGCTGGCTTTGGCGAAATTAAGCTTCCAGCAGTGCAGGCGGGCTCATCGATCATGCCGGGCAAGGTGAACCCGGTGATCCCGGAAGTGATGAACCAGATTGCTTATCAAGTGATTGGAAACGACCTTACAGTTACGATGGCTGCAGAGGCCGGGCAGTTGCAGCTCAATGCGATGGAGCCGGTAATCGTGTTTAACATCTTACAATCCATGCGCATGCTCTCCCGTGGCATGAAGGTGCTGCGCGAGAAATGCGTAGATGGAATTGAAGCAGATGCAGCGCGTTGCAAGGCACTATTAGAACATTCGCTGGTGGCGGTGACGGCCATCAATCCTTATGTGGGTTATGCCAAGGCTAGCGCTATTGCCAAGGAGGCTCTCAAATCCGGCCAGTCAATCCGCGATTTGGTGCTGTCGCAACAGTTGATGACTGGAGCCCAACTCGAAGAAGCCTTTGCCACGGAGAACTTGCTGGGGTTGACACACAGGGCCAAGATTTAATAATTCGGCACGCTTAAATTAGGCCAAAATCAATTCATCTTTGTTTTCACCGCGACAATTGATTCCGCAATCAGCTTCGGGTTACTCTTCTGCGCAGCAATCAAATTACCTGCAGCCGCGATTGCCAAGTCAGTGGCTCTGGCGCGCACTTCCTTGGTGGCCGTAGCTTCCGCCTGCGCGATTTTCTGCATGGCCTGCTTGGTGCGACGATCCAAAGTTTCGGTCATCTTCTGACGAGAGTCGATGGCGAATTGTTCCGCATCGGCTTTGGCGCTGGCCATAATATCAGCAGCCTGTAATTCGGCATCGGCTTGCTTTTTCTTATAGTCGGCCAACATCGCGGCGGCTTCGTCACGCAGTTTGCGCGCTTCAGTCAACTGCATCGACACGCGGAAGGAATGCTCATCGAGCAGGCGCATCAACATTTTCGGAACCTTGAGATAAACCAAAAGGCATATGAACAGGAGGAAGGAAACCAGCACCCAGCTTTCAGCGTGACCGAAGAATTCCATTATGATGATCCCTATTTCCCAGCTTTGGTGACGGCCGCAGTCAAAGCAGCCTGGGTTGCCTTGGTGCCGGTCAATCGCTCAACAATAGATGAAGCAATGTCAGCAGCTACGTCATCAATGCCAGCTAAGGCCTTGGACTTAGCAGCAGCAATTTGCTTTTCAGAACTTGCCACCTTGCCAGCAAGCTCTGCGTCGAGTTTGGCGCGGGCAGCATCTGAATCGGCGGTCAACTTATCACGGGCAATACGCAGTGACTCAGTGGCCTTAGCACGCGAGTCAGCCAGCGAAGCTTGGTAGCTCTTTGACGTTAATTCGCTTTCAGTTTTGTCCCGGCCCGCAGCGGCGAGATCAGCGGCAACCGTGGTTTTGCGCAATTCGATCACCCCGCCGGTTCGCGGAATGATCAACCGCGAGACCACGAAATAGAGCAGAGCAAAACTAATCGCCAGCCAAAATAACTGGGGTGGCCAAACAGAGGTATCAAGTTGCGGCATAAGCCCGCTCCTCGCAATGAGAAGCTAGGTCGCCCTAGCTTCTGCGTTTAATTAAAACTTGCCGAAGAGAATGAGCATGGCAAGAGCAAAGCCGAACAGGCCAGTTGCTTCGGCAAGAGCGAAGCCCAAGAACAAGGTTCCGCGTTGGCTGGCAGCAGCTGTTGGATTGCGCAATGCGCCAGAAAGATAGCTGCCGAAAATAATGCCGATGCCGATGCCCGCGCCGCCGAGGGCAATTGCTGCAATGCCTGCACCGATCATTTTAGCTGAAGTCACGTCCATTTTAGTTCTCCTTTGGATAATTAGATTTATCAGTTTTAGTGGTCAACATGCATGGCATCGTTGATATACAGACAAGTCAATATTGCAAATACATAAGCTTGCAAGCCGGCAACCAGAAGTTCCAAACCAGTCAGTGCCACCATCACCAGAAGAGGCACAAAACCGAAATAGCCCAGCATCACCACAAAGCCTGCCATAACTTTTAACATCATGTGGCCAGCCATCATATTTGCGAACAGACGAACGGACAGTGACATTGGGCGGATAAAATAAGACACAACTTCAATCACCACAACAAGTGGCAACAACAAAATTGGAACGCCGGGCGGTATGAGGAGTTTAAAATAGCCAAGGCCATTACGGAAAAAGCCGATGATGGTTGCACCGATAAAAACGGTTAGCGCTAAAGCCAGT
>DATCEN010000040.1:0-3329 GCA_036510015.1 Aestuariivirga sp. | reverse complement strand
ATATCTGCAAGGCATCAAGGCCAAAGCGCATGCCGGGTTTGGCAAGAAAAGTGGCTTTGGCAATTAATGTTTTGGGCAACACGCGTTGCAAAACCGCATTGACCGTTGTGAGCACGATGAAAGGCTTGCCGGATGGCTTTTGTAGCCGCGCCAACGTGGCTAAGCGCCGCGCTAAAATATCTGCGGAGGGGGAAACCCGGTCATAAGGCAAACAATCCCAGGCGGGAAAACGGATCACCTCTAACTTGGGTGCAAAATAGATGAGCTGATCTGCCAGCGTGGCCAAATGACTGTCATCACGGCACACAAACACAATCCCACGCGTAGGTTCTTCTTGGGCCAATTGCGGCAGAAGAATAGCGTCCTGCCCTTCAAGCAAGCTTGACACAATAATGCGCCCTGGCTGTAATGCGCGGGCTATCAGGCCATCAGGCAGTTTCATAAATTGCCCTCTGGAAGAAAGCGTAACATGGCTTCAAGCATGGCGGATTGTTGTTCTAAGGGTACAGAACTTTGCTTGGTGGCCCAAGACAACAAGTCTTGGTCAGGGATTTCAAGCAGATCAGCAAAATGTGTAAGCTCCGTCTGGCCCATTGTGGCAAGATGGAGCTGCGCATAGCCGCCCACGAGAATGTCCATCTCTTTTATGCCGCGGTGGGTGGCGCGCCACAACAGGCGTTTACGGGTGATTTCTAAATCGGTCAGGCTCATCTGGGCGCTCTTAAACGCACCGCCCTTGCATCGCAAGAATTTCGCGGGTTAATTCCGCATATGCGTCCTGCTATTCTCAACCCCCTGTTTACCGAAGTTGCCTCTGTGAAGGGCATCGGTGATAAGCTTGCCAAGCTTTTCGCCAAGCTTTTGCGTGGTGATGAACTGCAACCCGCGCGCTTGGTAGATGTTTTGTTTCATCTGCCCACGCATGTGACCGACCGGCGCTTTCGCTGCAGCATTTCACAACTGCCGCAATCTGGCATTGCCACGCTGGAAGTGGTGATTGGCAAACACAAGCCACCGCCACGCGGCACAAGGCTGCCTTACAAAATTGAGGTTCATGATGACACGGGCCAGATGAGCTTGGTGTTCTTTGCCGCGCATGGCGAACAAATGCTGAGGCAATTTCCGCAAGGGCAAAGACGCCTGATTTCGGGAGAAGTTTCATGGTTCGGAATTGAACCTCAGATCAGCCATCCGGATTATATATTGCGACTGGAAGAGGCAGATAAAATGCCCGATCTTGAGCCGGTTTATCCGCTAACTGCTGGGCTCAGTGGCAAAGTTTTCGCCAAAGCTGTAGCTGTGGCTTTAGAAAAGCTTCCCCAGTTTGATGAGTGGCAGGATGCAGCTTGGTTCAAGTCGCGAGGTTGGATGGGGTTTGGCGCTGCTTTACATAACGCCCATGTGCCACATGTTGCAGGCGAGGCTTCGGCCTTAACACCAAACCGCATGCGCTTGGCTTATGATGAATTACTGGCCAACCAACTGGCGCTGACTTTGGTGCGCAAACAAATGAAGCGCAGTAAGGGCCGCGCGCTTGGTGGCGATGGCAAATTGCGAGCTGCTATCATTGCTGGCCTGCCCTACAGCCTCACCCAAGCACAACAGGTTTCGCTGGACGAAATTTATGCCGATATGGCAGCGCCACAGCGCATGATAAGGCTTTTGCAGGGTGATGTGGGTTCGGGCAAAACCGTGGTTGGATTGTTGGCACTGTGCACAGCCGTTGAGGCAGGCGCGCAAGGTGCCATCATGGCACCAACAGAAATTTTGGCGCGACAACATTTTGGAGGTCTCACAAAATTGGTGGGCCACACCCATTTGCGTGTGGCGCTTTTAACCGGTCGTGAAAAAGGTAAACCCCGGGAACAGGTTTTGGCGCAGCTTGCGTCAGGCGAAATTGACATCCTGATTGGCACTCACGCGCTGTTTCAAGAGGGGGTTGAATTTCGTGATCTTGGCCTTGTGGTGATTGATGAGCAACATCGCTTTGGTGTTCATCAGCGCCTCGCGCTTCAATCCAAAGGTGGCGATGTTGATCTGTTGGTGATGACGGCCACACCAATCCCGCGCACCCTGGCGCTGACCGTGTATGGTGACATGGATGTTTCTCGGTTGACCGAAAAACCCGCAGGCCGCCAACCCATTGATACGCGCGTGATGCCGATGAGCCGAATAGACGACGTAATCGCCGGCCTTGGGCGCAGCATGGCTTCGGGCGCACGGGCTTATTGGGTTTGCCCATTGGTGGAAGACAGTGAATTGGTGGATTTAGCTGCCGCACAAACGCGCTTTGAAGCGTTGACAAAAATCTATCCCGGCAAGGTGGGTTTGGTGCATGGGCGGATGAAGGGCGCGGAGAAGGATGCGGTTATGGCTGCGTTCAAGTCTGGCGCGTTGGCTTTGCTGGTAGCCACCACTGTGATCGAAGTGGGGGTGGATGTGCCAGAGGCTTCCATCATGGTGATTGAAAATGCCGAGCGTTATGGTTTGGCCCAGCTTCATCAATTGCGCGGGCGCGTTGGACGTGGTGCAGCCAAGTCATCCTGCATTTTGCTGTATCAGGAGCCTTTGGGAGAGATTGCCAGGCAACGCCTTTCCACCATGCGCGAAACTGAAGACGGGTTCTTGATTGCAGAGGTTGACTTGAAATTACGCGGCGCTGGCGAAATGCTCGGCACAGCACAATCCGGCCTGCCGCTGTTCAGACTTGCCGATCTCACTCAACATGCTGATTTGTTAGTTGTGGCGCGCGATGATGCTCAATTGATTATGGCAACCGATGCTGGGCTCACCTCGGCGCGAGGCCTTGCGCTTCGGCATTTGCTTTATCTTTTTGAACGCGAAAGTGCGGTTAGGCTTTTGTCTTCCGGCTAATCTTGCGGGCCACTTTCAATTCTTGGACATCAGGCAAAGGTTTATCGGGGAATACGAGGCCCATGGAGATCACCAGCTTCAAACCATCTTCCACTTTCATGTCCAAAATTTTGACCTCTGTGGCTTTTACAAAGAACACATAGCCGGAAGTGGGGTTTGGCGTGGTTGAAGTGTAAATCGAATACATTTTGGTGCCGGGCTTTAGGCCGATATCACCACTATCGAGTTCTCTCGACACAAAGCAGATTGACCACGCTCCCTTGCGCGGCCATTCCACGAGGCACACTTGGCGGAATGATGCCCCTTTCTCAGAAAACAGAGTTTCGAATATTTGCTTTGAAGAACTGTAAAGTGAGCGCACCACCGGGGTATGGTTCAGTAATTTGTCCCACAGTGAAAGCAGCGCGCGGCCCACGAAATTGGCAGCAAGAAATCCAATCAGCGTGATACTGAAC
>DATCEN010000039.1:0-3178 GCA_036510015.1 Aestuariivirga sp. | reverse complement strand
CAGGGATTGGCACCACCACATCCACATCGCATGGTGCTTCAAGCGCCAGTTGCACGCCGCATTCTTTGCGCACTTGATAAACCGAACGCCCGCCCAAAACGGAATCGGGCCTGCTGAAATAAACATATTCAAAGATGCAAGGCCGCGCTGGCTGTTTGGGAAAGGGGCGCAGGCTTTCAATGCCCTCATCTGAAATGACTACCACTTCGCCGTTTTCAATTTCGCGCACAAATTTTGCACCGATAATATCCAGCGCCACAGTTTCAGAGCACAGAATGTGTGCGCCATGAAGCTCGCCCAAAATCAGCGGACGAATGCCGAGCGGATCGCGCGCGCCAATCAACTTTTTATTGGTCAGCGAAACCAGTGCATATGCGCCTTCCAACTGGCGCAGCGCATCGACATAACGTTCCATCAAACGCTTTTTAGCAGAGCGCGCAACCAAATGGAGAATGGCCTCAGAATCGGAAGTCGATTGATAAATGGCGCCTGCGGCAATGAGGTTGCGGCGAAGCATATGGCCATTGGTAAGATTGCCGTTATGAGCAACCGCGATGCCGCCCGCCGCCAGTTCGGCAAATAGCGGCTGCACATTGCGCAGGATGGTTTCGCCCGTGGTGGAATCACGCGTGTGGCCAACCGCGCGGTTGCCCTTCAACCGGTTGATCACTTTGTCGGAAGAGAAATGATCGCCCACCAGCCCCATGCGTTTTTCAGAATGGAAACGCTCTCCGTCATAAGACACAATGCCTGCGGCTTCTTGGCCGCGATGCTGTAGGGCGTGAAGCCCAAGTGCAGTCAAGGCCGCTGCATCAGGGTGGCCAAAAATGCCAAACACGCCACATTCTTCGCGCGGCGTGTCTGCGTCTAGGTCAAAGTCTTGATCATTGTCTAATGCGGTCATTGCTTCTTTGGGTCCTGGCCAGCAGCGTTCTTGGACAGTGTGCTTAGGCCTTCTTGCTGGCTTGCCGAATAATTAGGGTCTTTTGGTGTCGTAACGGGTGCGGCAGGGGTGGCAGATTTGGTCGTTGTATCTGGTCCATTGCCTTTAACATCCGCATTGGAAAGCTGCTCACGAATTTGCTGTGGCAAATACGATTTGATCATTTCGGACACATTGTCGATTAACGGCAAAGAAGCGGCATTTTTGATCCAATCTTCTTGTCTGTCTCCGGGCACAGCCCAAACGTAGAAAATATAACATACTGAAACCAGCACCAGCCCGCGCGCGGCACCATAAATCAGGCCTAATGTGCGGTCCACCACGCCAAAACCGCTGGCAGTTGAACGATCAGAAATCCGCATAGCGATGAGCGACAGAAAAATGAAAACCACAATAAAGGCGCCAGCGCCCACTGCCACTTGCGCCATGATAGGTTTGTTAGGGTCAAAATAATGCCCGGCCAAATCCATCACTTGTTTGTTGTGCAGGGCATAATAAGCCGCAACAATGGCCAAGCCCCAAGCGGCGAGTGACAGAAGCTCGCGCACCAAGCCCCGCGCCATGGCGAGCAGGCCAGAGATCAACATTATGCCGAAGAGAACGAAATCAAGGATTTGGAACATGTGGGCCCCTTTAGACTAAGCATCCCATATAGGCAAAAGTTGCATTGCAAGAAAGGGGTGTATGCACAAGGCGATGTGTCACAGGCAGCTTGCGCCCTAGGCAATGCGCCTGAGGCCCTTGGAGCGCGACGCAACCCAAGCCACCAGATCAGCCACCGTGGCCAATTGCTTCGTGGCAAGGCTAGAACCGCGAGAGGCTTTATCGCCATGCTCGGCGACAACCGCTTCGGTTAAGCCCAGTTTTTGGGCCTCTTTCAGCCGTGCATCGCTTTGACCCACGGGGCGCACCGCACCTGAGAGGGCTACTTCGCCGAAGATCACCGTGCCATGCGGAATGATGGTGTCTGATAAGGATGAGAGCAGTGCGGCGGCCACGGCCAAATCCGCCGCTGTTTCGCGCAGCTTTAATCCACCGGCCACATTGAGATAAACATCATGGTTAGAAAGGGTGACACCGGCTCTGGCTTCCAACACGGCGAGAATCATCGACAGGCGTGTCCCATCCCAGCCAACGGCAGTGCGCCGTGGCGTGCCTAAGGATGAAGGTGAAACCAGTGCCTGAATTTCCACCAACAGTGGCCGCGTGCCCTCCATGCCGGCAAAAACCGCAGTGCCGGGGGCAGCGCGTTCGCCCCCACCCATGAATAGGCGCGAAGGATTGGTGACTTCTTGTAAGCCACGATCAGACATTTCAAACACACCGATTTCGTCCGTAGGGCCGAAACGGTTTTTCACGGCGCGTAAGATTCTAAACTGATGGCCACGGTCACCTTCAAAATATAAAACCGTATCCACCAAATGCTCAATCACTTTGGGCCCAGCGATCTGCCCGTCTTTGGTCACATGCCCGACCAGCAAAACCGTGCAGCCGCGTGATTTAGCAAAACGCACCAAGGCCTCTGATCCAGCTTTGAGCTGCGAAACCGAACCGGGTGCGGCATCAATCACCGGCGACCATAAAGTTTGAACCGAATCGATCACCACCACAGAAGGCACATCGCCCTCGCTCAAAGTGGCGAGAATATCTGAGACATTGGTTTCTGCTGCCAATAACACAGGTGCGTCGGCAAGGCCCAACCGCGCCGCGCGCAAACGGATTTGCGCGATGGCTTCTTCGCCTGTCACATAAACCACCTTTTCGCCCTTGCTGCCCAGCGCTGCCAGCGCCTGAAGCAACAAAGTCGATTTGCCGATGCCAGGATCGCCCCCGATCAAAACCGCTGAGCCCGCAACAAAGCCGCCGCCAGTCACACGGTCTAATTCGCCTATGCCAGACATTACGCGCGGCGGTGCCGGGCTTTGGCCTTTGAGATCAACCAGCCTTGTGGCGCGGCCGCGGGGCAGGGCGTTGCCCTTGGCACCAGAAGCGGGCGCTTGGGCCTTTTCTTCCACGATTGTGTTCCACTGCTGGCAAGAATCGCATTGGCCAGCCCATTTGTGAGATGTGGCCCCGCAGGCTTGGCAGACATAATTGGTGAGAATTTTCATGAGAACAAAACTAGCACGAACGTAACAAGAACGCAAGGAGGGACTTGAAAATCAATCCTCTCCAGCGCAATCATATGCTGTCGTCAACAATTTGAAAGGAGGTGATCCCATGTCGAGTGAGTTC
>DATCEN010000038.1:0-21273 GCA_036510015.1 Aestuariivirga sp. | reverse complement strand
AATACAAAGGCACAATGGGGATATTTTCACGCGCGATATATTGCCAGATGTCCAGTTCCGTCCAATTGGAAAGTGGAAACACACGAATGCTTTCGCCCTTGTTCTTGCGCGCATTATAAAGGTTCCACAATTCGGGCCGTTGGTTCTTCGGGTCCCAGCGATGCTTGGTGTCGCGGAAGGAAAAAATGCGCTCCTTGGCGCGGGATTTTTCTTCATCACGGCGCGCGCCGCCAAAAGCGGCATCAAAACCGTGATTGTCCAACGCTTGTTTTAACCCATCGGTTTTCATGATCTGCGTATGTAACGCCGAGCCGTGATCAAACGGATTGATATTTTTTGCAACACCATCAGGGTTGATGTGAACGATCAGTTCAAGCCCCAAGCGTCTTGCAGTTTCATCGCGCATCGCAATCATCTCGCGGAACTTCCACCGCGTATCTACATGCATCAGAGGAAACGGCGGCTTGGCCGGATAAAACGCCTTCATTGCCAAATGCAACATCACGGCTGAATCCTTGCCAATGGAATAAAGCATCACTGGCTTTTCACATTCAGCGGCCACTTCGCGGATGATGTGGATGCTCTCGGCTTCGAGTTTTTGTAAATGCGTGAGGCGGTCTGTTGCGATCATTGGTCGTGCCTTAGGTTTCTGCCCAGCAATCCAGGCTCTAACTTTGTCCATGGTACGCGCCGAAGGTGATCTACCGTTCCTTAAATCGAACACAAAATTGGGGTCGCCCAATGATCCCTTGCCCAATGCCGTGGCATCAATAGGGCTTAAATTGAGGAATTGTTCGATTTCTGCGAGAAATATAGAGGTTTGATCAGCCATGATAGGATAAATCCTATTGAAAATCGTTCGTTTTGTCAAACACCAAATTCCAAGTTTGAAATGATTATGAGCCATTGGGCAATTCCGGCTATGTCAAGATCAAGGAGATTTTCCATGTTTCGCTTTTTTGTTCTTGCCTTCCTCGTCGCTAGCACCGCAGCCCAGGCGCAAGTCAAAATGGATGGCACATTCAAGGCCAGTCAAGCTTGCCCGGCGGTTGTTTCTATCAAAAAAGGTACCAACCCAGACAACGCATCGGTTGCTGTTGGCCAGACCTATAATTTGCTTGGCAAAAACAAAGATGATGCCACCCATTATTGGATTGAAGTGCCACAAGCTGATCCGCATCAGCGCTGGGTGGAAATTTCTTGCGGCACGGTTTCCTCCACACAAGCCAGTGCCGCAAAGCCGCAAGACAACAATGTCGCCGTCAACACGCCACAAGGCACAGTGAAACCAAAGCCTCAGTCGCGTGGCTTTGGAGGCAAGGCCCCGTATTATGCTTTTGCTCTGTCATGGGAGCCTACTTTCTGTGAAGCCATGCGTGACAAGGCTGAATGTAAAAATGAAACACTCAGCTCTTGGGAAGCTTCACATTTCTCTTTGCATGGCCTTTGGCCACAACCGTTCCGCAACCAATTCTGCAATGTTGATCCAAAATTGGCAGCCCTTGATGACCAGCACCAGTGGGATGCTTTACCTGAGCCGCAGCTATCAGCGCAAACCAAACGAACTTTGGACCGCGACATGCCCGGCACGCAGTCCAACTTACAGCGCCATGAATGGATTAAGCACGGCACCTGCTATCCCGGCACGCAGGGAGCTGATGGCTATTTCGCCGATGAAATGGAACTGGCCGATGAAGTCAACGCCTCAGCCGTTCAAAAGCTTTTCGTTGCAAACATCGGCAAACAAGTTTCGGCTGCGCAAATTCGCGCCGCTTTTGATCAGTCTTTCGGCCAAGGCGCTGGCGATCATGTGCAGGTGGAATGTGACAAGCAGGGCAGACTGGCAGGCTTCACTATGAATCTGCGTGGTGACATTCCCTCAGGCGTTACTTTACAAACCTTGTTGTTGGCTGGTGATAGCGCCCGCAATAAATGTGACGGCGGGTTGGTGGATGCGGTGAAGTGAAATCAGATATTATCCCTGCATGAATTCTGGCATTGCTGCTTTTCGGATATAATGTTATAGCAGCCGCAGGCTTTATGGGGATTTACGATGCGCAAAACGACGACATTGGCGATGCTGAGCACTGCTCTTTTGGCACTCGCTCCGGCTGCCATGGCCCAAGATGTTAACAGCGCAGACAAAACCGATGTTTATCTCGGTGTTCTCGGTGGGTTGGTCTCGGGCACGGGAACGACGACTACCCCCTCCGGCTTCCAGCTTATCCCCCAACCATTCAATCCGACCGAGCTTGGCGTTGTTGGAGGCATCCGTTTCAACCGCAATGATTGGCTGTTCGGTGCCGAAGCAGATATCAACGCCAACCTGAGCAATACATTTCCGCCTAGCGGCCTTGCCACGCTCGCTGAGAACGATGGAAGCGGCCATTTGCGTGGCTTGTTTGGTCGCCAGATGGGCCCAATGTCCTTGTTCCTAGCTGGTGGTCTTGCTGGAACTCATATCAAGTACAACAACACAAATCCTGGCGCCGGAGTTGATGACAAGGTCATGCTGGGTTGGACAATCGGCGTCGGCGCCGAATATGCAGCCACCGAACATATCGCTTTGCGCTTTGATGCTATGCACGATGAAACCTCGTCTGCATTCAGCGATGGCTATAACGGTAAGTGGGTTGAAAACACGGTCCGCGTTGGGGCCATCTTCAAGTTCTAAGGTTTTTGGTGTCCACCCCAGGTTCGAGCCAGAACGCGCTGTTTGAAGAAACTTTCAAGCGGTATGGTTCGTCCTTGGCGATGGTAACACCGGACGGCCAGAACCTCTCCTTCGACAAACTTCATTCCACCGTCAAGCATTTTGCTGCAAAGCTCCGACAACTCGGTGTGCGCCCTGGGCAAGTTGTGGCACCGTTCAGCGAAAATCCTGCTATCTTTTATACCTTGATTCTGGCGCTATTGCGCATAGGAGCAACGGCGGCCTGTTTGCCTTCCGTCGACCGCGCGGCCAAAGATGGTCTCATCGTGGATTACGCCATCAGCTTGGCCGATCGTCCTTCCATCACCGCGCGCAATCTGATCTTTGACCAAAGCTGGTTCGATGCAGAGGGCAATGACGCAATTGGCCCCGACGGGGGCTTCGTATTCAGCTCCTCAGGCACAACCGGATCGCCCAAATATTATTACGTGCGCGAGACCTTGCTCAAAGCGTGGAGTGAGTTTTCCATCGCTGGCATTGGTGATGAACGTATGGATACGCTGGTGACACTGCCGGTGTTTTCGCCTTATGGCTTGAAATGCGTTTCGCATTGTCATTTCCTTGGGGGTGCTGTTTTCTTCCCCCGCAGCACTGCCGCAGCCACGCTCGAGGCGCTGAGGCCGGTTCACCCGCTTGATGCAATGACAACACCTGCTGTGTTTGCCGATCTGCTGGGTGCGATTAAGTCTGGCAGCCCTGCTCCAAAATTCCAACGCATCGTATTGGGCGGCAGCCCGGTTGCAATCGAATTGGCCAGACAAGGCGAAGACATGCTGGGTTGCAAGGTTTACAATGCCTATGGCTCGACGGAAGCTTGCGTCAATGCTGTGGTACATGTGGCGTCATCGCCATTTCCCAAAGGCCACGCTGGCAGGCCCTTTCGCGGCGTTCAATTTTTCATTGAAGATGATGAAGGAAAACCGCTTCCGCCAAACCAGGAAGGCCACGTCAAAATTTTAGTGCCACCCGATTGCCGCATGGACAAACCGCTGATTGGTGCTTCGCCCTATGATGAACACGGGCGCTTCCTCAGCGGTGATATTGGTTATCTTGCAGCCGAGGGTGATTTGATTATTACTGGCCGCAGTGGAGATCGCATCAACTCTTCGGGCTCTAAGGTTGCGCCTGAGCGCTATGAAGCTTTAGCCCTGCAGCATGTAAAGGCAACGCAGATTGCTGCGTTTGGCATACCCAATGCACTCGGCAGTGACGATGTTGGTATCGCCTTGGTTTCAGACGAAACGGTAGATCTTACCGCATTGAAAGCCCAGATGGAGCAAGTGATCGGCACGCATCTCAAGGTTTTTGTCTTTAAAGTGAAGGCGCTGCCTGTAAACGCTACAGGCAAGATTGACAGGCAGGCCCTACGGATGAGCTTGGCACCTGAAGGTTCGCCAGTGCATAGCAGTTAATCCATAGCCTTGCTTAGTCTATAAAGATAATGGCACGGCGCGGTGCAACTGCATGCTCAGATTTCCGCAGCCAATGCAGCAATCCGTCTTGCGGCCTCGCGGATTTGGTTTTCATCCACCGTTAAGGCCACGCGTAAGTGGTCGCAGGCAGTTTACCGCAATGATGAGTTCAAATGTGACTTCAAAAAATCGTCGCGCTTGATCTGAAATATAACGTGGATGACTTTCGTACCATCGGGCATATCCATTTCATCACGTTGATCAATCAATTTTCCGCCGATCTTTTCCATCGCGCGGCGTGAACGCAAATTCGTTTCTCCAACGCGAAAATTGACCGTGTCGACGAAACCGAATGCGTGGTTGAGTAACAGTGCCTTGACTTCGCTATTGGTGGCACCGCCCCAATAGGAGCGAGCAAGATAAGACCAGCCGATCTCTACACTGCCGGATGCCGGATCGCTTATGTTATAGCGCGATGATCCTATGATTGCGCCACTCGCTTTGTCTATAACCACCATGGCCCCGCCTGAAGCAATGGACTCGTCAAACAACTGTTGGAATACGGGACGCTGGAATCGATTTGATGCCGGATGCAGAGCCCAGATCAGCGGGTCTGAGGCCGCCGCATAAAGGCCGTCAAAATCATGCGCAGCAAGCGGGCGCAGGCGTACCGTTTTGCCTTCAAGACTTGGTTGTTTATCAAACAATATCATTTCCGCTCCTCAGATTTCTGCAGCCAATGCAGCAATCCGTCTTGCGGCCTCACGTATTTGGTTTTCATCCACCGTTAAGGCCACGCGCAAATGGCCAGCGGCAGACGTGCCGAAGCTTTCGCCCGGCATGGTGACAACTTGCTTTTCGCGCAAAAGTCGTAGCGCGAATTCATTGCCGGAAAGTCCAGTTTTGCGAACATCCACCATCACAAACATCCCACCTTCAGGCATGTGAGCCGAAACGCGGTTGCTGCTGCCAAGGCCCTCAATCAACGCTTTGCCGCGCGCCACATAAAGCTGCTGCATTTGTTTGGTTTCTTCGAATTCATGGGACAGCGCAAAAGCCGTTGCATCCTGCAAAAATGGTGGTGAACCAAATAACAAAGTTTCTGAAACCGGAATTACTTTGTCGCAAAATTCTTTTGATGAAGCAATCCAGCCGGCGCGAAAGCCGGGCAGGGCATGGGACTTTGAAATGGATGAACATACAATCACACGGTCTTCCAACGCCTTGTCAAAGAACGGTGAGAAAAATTTGGTGCCGCCATGGATCAGCGTGGCATAAACTTCATCCGACACGATCCATAAATCATGTTTCACGGCCAGTGCGGCAATGGCGCGAATTTCGCTCTCGGTAAAAACGGCTCCAGTTGGATTGCTGGGTGAGTTTAATAAAATCGCGCGGGTGCGCGGCGTGATAGAAGCAGTAATGGCCGCCAGATCAGGATGAAAGCCACGGTCCGCCTCCAGTTTTACGCGAACCGGAACGCCGCCTGGTGCAGACACCACCGCCTCATAAGTTGCATAATAAGGATCAAGCAAGATCACTTCATCTCCCTGCTCGATCACCGCCATAAAAGCCACAGCCAAAGCTGTCTGCGTGCCAGGCAAAAACAAAAACTGATGAGACGCAATCACGCGGCCCGTCTGCTTTGTATAATGCGCAGCCAGTGCTTCCAGCAAAGGCGCCTCGCCATTACCTCCAGAATAACGCGTGCGGCCTGCTTTCATTTGTTGTGCGGCCACATCAATGATGGCGGGTGCTGGTGGCAGATCAGGCTCGCCGATGGAAAGAAATATCATCGTCTCGCCCGCAGCGAGGCGCTGCTTACCTTCAAAATGCACCGCCCATTTATCTGAGCCGAGGCCCGCAACGCGTTCGGTAATTTTAGCAAAGCGCATGAATAAGTCCAATCGTGACGACGTATTTAAATTACCGCATAGCCTTAAGCCTCTAGTTTGTTCAAGGCCATGCGTGTAAGGGCCACATAGTCTGTCTTGCCTGAGCCCAACAGCGGTAATTGCTCCACCGTCACAAACACTTTTGGTATGATTAAGTCAGTGGCCCCTTGTTGTTTCATGCCGTCGCCCAAGAGCTTACGATCTGGTTTTGGTGCAGTGGTGAACAACACCAGCTGCTCGCCCTTGCGTTTGTCCGGCACAGCTACAACAGCATTGGCTGCATCGGGATAAACGGCTTGCACCATGCCCTCAACCGCGGTGAGTGAAACCATCTCACCAGCAATTTTGGCAAAGCGCTTGGCGCGGCCTTGAATGGTGACATAACCTTGCTCATCAATCTTCACGATGTCGCCTGTATCATACCATCCGCCCGCAGGCGCTTCGATGACACCGGGATTATCAGCGCGCAAATAGCCCAGCATCACATTTGGCCCCTTGATGAGAAGCCGCCCGCCTTCGGCGATGCCTTCTACAGGCTCAATGCGTGATTCCATGCCATCAAAAATTCGGCCCACGGTTCCGGTTTTAAAATGCATCGGTGTGTTGGCCGAAACCACTGGAGAGCATTCGGTGGCACCATAACCTTCAATGATACGAAGGCCATATTTATCCATCCACATCTGGCGTGTTTCCGGCTTCACCCGTTCAGCCCCACCCACCAGAATGCGCACCGATTGGAAATCGTAAGGGTGCGCCGTCTTGGCATAATTGGTGAGAAAAGTGTCGGTGGAAAATAACACTGTGGCCTCTGTGTCATAAACCATCTCTGGCACAATCTTGTAATGCAATGGCGATGGATAGAAGAATGATTTGCAGCCATTAAACAACGTCAACATCGTTGCGAGAAAACCAAAGGCATGGAACATCGGTAACGCGTTAAAGAATATATCGGTAGGCATAAAGGCAATGCGCGTACAGGTCTGCACAATGTTGCTGACTAAATTTCTATGCGAAAGCACAACACCCTTGGGAAGACCCTCAGAGCCTGATGTGAACAACACCACGGCTGGCGCATTTGGATTGCCCAACGCACCATTGCTTTTAAGTGTTTGAGCAACGAATAGACGCGACACTAACCCACGCAATTTATCAAAAGTTCCGACTTTGCCGCGAATGTCTTCGAGATAAACGATGCGTGAATTGCGCGCGAGAACTTTCACGTCTTCTTCCATCTCTGCCACTTCAATAAACTTGCGGCTGGTGATGATGGTGCGAACTTGTGCTGCCGTGCAGGCAGCCGACATATTGATGGCACCTGTCGAAAAGTTGAGCATGGCTGGCACACGCCCAAATGCCAGAAGGCCGAAAACCGTCACTGGCGTTGCGTTAGCACTGGGCAGCAAAACACCTACATATTTTTGATTGGGCGTTTCCGCCGTCAATTTGCGGCCAAGTATTAAGCTACCCAAGATGAAGCGATTATAATTCATCGGCACGCGTTGAATATCTTCGAGAATGATTTGCTTTCCGCCGTGGTCGCGCCGCGCGTCCAGCAAAGCTTGCCATATGGTGCGCTCAATGTTGGTGGAGCGGAACATCATATTCGTCATCACGGTGTAAAGCTGTTCAGCCTGATGCTCACGCAAAACCGGGCCCGCCAAGTCCTTTGGGCTATCAAGCCTAACAGGTGGCATGAAGGTGAGCGTGATCTTTGGAAACCAGCGTAGCTTTAGTTTTCCGCGCATGCGTGAGAAGGGTGAATAAATCGCGCCCTCTATGCGCAACGGCAGAATTTGTGCTTGCGCCATTTGTGCAATCGCGGCTGGGCCTTCATAAATTTTCATCAGGCCGCCTGTGGTGGTGCGTCGCCCTTCGGGAAAAATTACCACGCGTTGATTGCGCTTTAAGCGGTTCACCAATTCGCGCAAAGCCATCGGATTTGTGGGATCAATCGGGCACAAATCAAACAGCGCAAAGGCTGGCTTCACCCACCAGGTTTTGGCAATAAAGCTATTCACTGCAAAAGCTGCCCGTCCCGGCAAAAAGGCTGAGAGCAGTGGTCCATCAAGATACGAGCTATGATTGGCCACAATTAAAGTTCTTTTGCCTGAAGCCTGATAATGTTCCATGCCCTTTACTTCAACACGGTAAAGCAGCCTGAACAAAAAACGCGCCGATGAAGCCAATAGAGTTTGCGGCATGTAATAAGCCAGCCAGACAACAATGCCCAGATTAGCAATGCCCAACCACAGATAAAGCCCTGCAACTGAAAGCCCCGCCTTCAACAGCAGGCCCGATACAATCGAAGCCACCACCATGAAAACTGCGTTGACGATGTTGTTGGCGCCCACAATGCGCGCTCTGGCATAATAGGGCGTGCGCGCTTGCATCATGGCAAACAATGGCACGACAAAAAGCCCCGACATGAAAGCAATTCCACCAAGATCAACCATCGCATGCCAACCGGAGAAATGCGTGAACATGTCGGCGGGCGAAGCTGGTGCTGCTTCTGTAAAGATCGATCCAAAACTGCTGCCGGAAAAATACAGATCAAATGTGAAAACTGACAGTAACAATGCGGCCAGCGGCACATAACGCACCGTGATGCGTCCTTTGAGAATGACGTTGCAGGCCGCAGATCCCAAACCAACGGCCAAGCTGAAGAGTGCTAAGATTATTGTGGAAGCCGCAAGATTGGCGTGCAGCACGTCTTTGGTGAAGGGCTGGATTTGCGACAAGAACACCACACCCAAAAGCCAGAACCACGAAATACCCAAGATTGAAAGCCACACATCGCGCCTTGCCATTGCGGCTTTCACCGTTATCCAGGTTTCCTGCGGCAAATTCCAATTGATCTTCAAATCAGCTTGGGCTGGTGGTGCGGGCGGCATGAACCAGGTGGCAACATATCCCACCACCGCAAGGCCGATCATCACGAAGGAAACAAAAAACCGGCCGAAGCCGGCGGTGATAAAGAAGGTGCCAAACAACATGCCCATCAATATGGAAATGGCCGTGCCGCTTTCTATCAGGCCATTTCCGCCCAGTAATTCATTCTTGTTCAAATGCTGCGGCAGGATAGAATATTTGATTGGACCAAAGAATGTGGATTGCGTGCCAGCCAGAAAAACACAGAACATTTGCAGCGCAATATTCTCGGTATAAAGGGAATAGCTGGCAATGGTGATTAAGCCGATTTCCAACAATTTAACGCGCCGCGCCAAAAAGGACTTATCAAACTTGTCCGCCAATTGCCCGGCCAAAGCCGAAAACAAAAAGAATGGCAGAACCAGCAGCGCCGCCAAAGTGGCATTGGCAGATTCAGGGTCTTTCACGACAGTGTTCAAAGCGCCATAAATGTAAAGTGTTGAAAGCGACAGGCGAAAGGCATTGTCATTAAACGCACCAATGGATTGGGCCACAAACAACGGCAGAAAGCGCTGCTTCGTCAGCAGTGAAAATTGACTGTGTTCGGCCATGGGCGATATTTCCTCAAAAGCTTTTTTTCTTAGATAGCTGCGTTAAGCAATTGACGCACCCTTTTTTCTGTCTCGTCATGTGCGGCGCACAAAATTTGCGCTCCGGCAGCGCGTAATTGCACGAGGCGCTGGGCCGAAGTTGAAAAGCCGACGAACTGCACTTGGTTTTCCAATCCAGCCACCACATCGCTCACATTATCACCAATGAAGATGATGTTTTTGCGCGGTAAACCACTGGCCGCAATGGCGCGAGACAGGATAGCCGATTTATGCCCGCCGCCTTCTGCGCCGAATGCGAGCTGCGAGACTGGCTCCCACATATCGGCTTGGCGCAGACGCATTTCTGCAGCTAGGCGAAAATTGGCCGTAGCAATGCCAAGCCGGGCCTGGCCATCAAAAGTGTTCAGTAATTGGAAGGCACCTTTTATTGGGGTGGATTTTAGATCATTTTGCAAGGCTTGTTCTAAGCCAGTCAGATATTCCTGCGTGATGGCTTCAGCCTCTTGCGGCGCCAAGCGGTAGCGCATAACAATCTCGCCTACGATCTCTTCATCATTGCGGATCTTGTAACTGTTCCAATCGCGCGAAAGTCTCGTCGCATCTAGTCGCTTGGCGAAAGGGTCAAAGAAAAGCTCTTCTTCTTGGCGCGTAAGCTCTAGCAAAACGCCGTCCACATCAAAAATAATGGCGAAATTCATAGTCTCAACACTCTGCAACCATATTGAAATCAAACTGGCTCATGAATTAAAGAAACACTTTCACCAGCTCCTTGGCAAGAGCGGCTATTGCTATATGGTGGCACGCAAAGGAATGCACATGTCAAAATTTAACCAACCGCTTTCAGGCTTCGTCACACCGCGCTTTGCTGGCATCGCCACTTGGGCGCGCTTGCCGCATGTAAATCTGGATGAAGCCAAGGCCATTGATATTGGCATCGTTGGTATTCCTTGGGATGGCGGCACCACCAACCGCCCCGGCCCACGCCACGGCCCGCGCCAGATGCGTGATCAATCTTCGATGATACGGCGTATGCATCAGGTGACGCGCGTTGTACCTTATGATTTGTGCAATGTGGCCGATCTGGGCGATTGTCCGGTCAACCCCGCCAATGTGGAAGACGCATTGAAGCGGGTAGAAACTTATTTCAAGAAACTGGTCTCCAAACGCATTCGCCCGCTTTCCATGGGCGGCGATCATTTGTGCTCACTTCCGGTTCTTCGCGCTGTGGGTGAGAAGAAGCCAGTGGGTATGATCCATTTTGATGCTCACACGGATTTATATGACTCATATTTCGACGGCTTCAAATACACCCACGGCACACCCTTCCGCCGGGCCATTGAAGAAGGCGTGCTTGATCCTAAACGCACGGTGCAAATTGGTATTCGCGGTTCGATGTATGATACCGAGGATTTTGATTTTGCCGAAAAGGTTGGCGTGCGCATTATTCGCATTGAAGAAGCCAAGGAAAAAGGTGCTGCGGCGGTGATGGCCGAGGCGCGCAAAATTGTGGGTGAAGCGGAAACCTATGTCAGCTTTGATATTGATATGCTCGATCCGGTTTATGCGCCAGGCACTGGCACACCAGAAATTGGCGGCTTCACAACATTTGAAGCCCAGCAGATGTTGCGCCAGCTTCGCGGGTTAAACATCATTGGCGCAGATGTTGTGGAAGTGTCACCTCCCTTTGATGCCTCAGGTCTCACCGCCTATGCAGGTGTGGTGATGATGTTTGAGATTCTCTGCACAATGGCCGAGGCTGTTGCTAAACAAAACTGAAATGCCAAAAAAACTTTCAATGATTCTGTCGTGGATAAGGCCCGGCGGATTGGTCTTCATATTAGGGGCTGCTGCGGCCTTGGCCTTGCCGCCCACTAATTTTTGGTGGCTTTTGGCTTTGATTGTTCCAGCGGTGTTATCGTTGTTTCAAGCCCAACAGGCGAAACCTCTTTTCAAGCAATTCCTCTTTGGGTGGCTTTTTGGCTTTGGCTTTTTTATCGCTGCGTTGCATTGGATTGGCTACGCCTTCTTTGTTGATGCGTCTGATATTTGGATGATGCCTTTTGCCTTAAGCGGGCTGAGTGCATTTTTGGCGCTCTATTGGGGTTTGGCTTTTGCCGTGGCAAGCAAACTGGCCGCGCGCGGCCATCCGCTGTGGACGTGCCTGCCGATTTGCCTTGCCTTGGCTGAATGGTTGCGTGGTAATTTGTTTACGGGCTTTCCCTGGTCCGTCTTTGGGCAAGTCGTTGACGGCATGGGCGGTGTTGCCCAATTGGCTTCGATCTGCGGCATGACAGGCCTTACCTTGTTGGTTTGGCTTTGGGGGGCAGCGCCTTTTGGATTGTGGCGTGAGCGAGGTGTTGCCCGCATTGCAGCAGCACTGGTGATCATCAGTCTTCCGGCTGCCTATGGTTATGGTGAGTGGCGACTGGCGCAAAACCCAACACAATATAATGCCGATGTGATGCTGCGGCTGGTGCAGCCTAATATCAACCAGAATGAAAAGTGGCAGGCCGGCAATGCGCGGGCGATCTACGACCGACTGTTGCAGTTGACGGCCGCACCTTCAACAACTGGAAAGCCTATTACCCACATCATTTGGCCAGAAGCATCTGTGCCTTTTCTGATTGATGAAAGTGCACAAGGCCGCGCTGAGTTGGCTGCGGTCATGCAGCCGGGTCAAACTTTGTTGGCTGGTGCGGTGCGCCGTGCCAGCCCCAATCCCGATGCGCCTTACTACACTTCAATCTTGATGATGAATTATAAGGCAGAGGTGATTGCGCATTACGATAAATGGCGATTGGTTCCGGGGGGTGAATTTCTGCCCTTAGAATGGGCTTTAGCACCTTTGGGATTTCGGCGTTTGGTAAACGCGCCAGAAAGCTTCACGCCTGGTGATGGTCCAAAAACGTTGGCCGTTCCCGGCGCTGGCAATGCTGGTTTTTCCATTTGCTATGAAGCCATATTTCCCGGTGCCGTGGCGGCCGCAAACCCGCGCCCCGATTGGCTGGTCAACGTCACCAATGATGGCTGGTTTGGCACTTCCACAGGCCCCTATCAGCATTTGGCCATGTTGCGCTTGCGCGCAATTGAACTTGGTGTTCCGGCAGCGCGCGCGGCCAATACTGGAATTTCAGCAGTCATCGATCCATTGGGACGGATGACTTTCAAATCGCAACTCAACGCAATTGGGAGTTACGATTTGGCCTTGCCAAGCCCAGTTGCTGACACAGTTTATGCAAAAACCAACGGGATTCTGTTTATTATTTTAGTTTTAATACTATTTTTAGTTGGCGAATGTCTGCGACGGTACTAAAAGACAGAGGTTCGTTACAAAACTGTATTCGATTTAATATGTGACGAAATAGTGCTTACAGGGCCGGGGAAGCCAAGTTCAGCGCAAAGGACAACGGGCTGGGGGCAAAACGGCTGAGGAATTAAATGACACGAAGAGATCCTAACTATATTGACGCGCATGTCGGCGCTCGCATTCGTATGCGTCGGCAATTGGTGAATATGAGCCAAGAACGTTTAGGTGAATTACTTGGGATCACCTTTCAGCAGGTTCAGAAATACGAAAAAGGTTCAAACCGCATAAGTGCGAGCCGCCTGTTCTATGCCTCCAAGACTTTGGGCGTGCCCGTTCAGTTTTTCTATGATGGCTTGCCTGGCAATGAAGGCCCAGATGGATTGCGTGAAGGTGCCAGCGGCGATGAATTCAGTGCTGCTCTCATGACACCTGAAGGTGTGCAACTGGCCAAAGCATTCAAAGACGCTGACACATCAACCAAGCGCAAATTGATTGCGGCTTTGGCGCGGTTGATTGTGGAAAGTGAAGGCTAAGTTTTAGCTTAGCTACTTGAATCCTACGCAAATGCCTGTATGAGGTCGGCTGGTAACGCATAAAGATATCTTTATGTGAATCATTGGCCGCTCTTATTAGGGGATAATCATGGCGCGCAGCAGCTATCAGTTCACCAGTGAATCTGTTTCGGAAGGCCATCCAGACAAAGTCTGTGACCGGATTTCTGACGAGGTCGTGGATCTTTTTTTCCGTCAAGCTCTGGCTGAAGAAATGGATCCGGCGCGTGTGCGCCTTGGCTGTGAAACCTTTGCCACCACCAACCGTGTGGTGATTGGTGGTGAAGTGCGTGGGCCGCAATCCATCACCAATGACATGATTATTGCAGTGGCCCGCAAAGCCATCAAAGACATCGGCTATGAACAATCGGGCTTCCATTGGGATACGGCCAAGATTGAAGTATTGTTGCACAACCAATCAGCCGATATTGCCCAAGGTGTGGATGAGGCGGCTTCGAAAGATGTCGGTGCCGGCGATCAAGGCATCATGTTTGGCTACGCCTGCGATGAAACGCCCGACCTTATGCCTGCCCCACTTTATTATGCTCAGCGCATCCTGCAGGTTTTGGCGCAAGCCCGCCATGCTGGCGACAAGCGCTTGGGCCCAGACTCCAAAAGCCAAATCACCGTGCAATATAAAAAGGGCAAGCCGGTTTCGGTGACCCAAATTGTTGTGTCGCATCAGCATCTGGATGAAAGCTTGACCTCACAAGACATGCGCAAAATTATTGAGCCGCATGTGCGTAAAGCTTTGCCTAAGAGCTGGATCAACAAGCATACAGTTTGGCACATCAACCCCACGGGCAAATTCTTTATTGGTGGGCCCGATGGTGATGCTGGTCTAACCGGCCGCAAGATCATTGTGGATACTTACGGCGGTGCGGCCCCTCACGGCGGCGGCGCGTTCTCCGGCAAAGATCCAACCAAGGTGGATCGTTCGGCTGCTTATGCTGCGCGTTATCTCGCCAAGAATGTTGTGGCGGCAAAGCTTGCCAAGCGCTGCACCATTCAATTGTCTTATGCAATTGGTGTGTCTGAGCCACTTTCAGTTTATGTTGAAACCCACGGCACAGGCAAAGTGGCCGACGCTAAGATTGAGAAGGCTTTGCGCAAAGTGATGGATTTGCGGCCTAACGGCATTCGCAATCATCTGCAGCTCAACAAGCCCATCTATGCCCGCACCTCTGCCTATGGTCACTTTGGCCGCAAACCTGAAAAAGATGGTGGCTTCTCTTGGGAAAAGACTGATCTTGTGGCTAAGTTGAAAAAAGCGGTGAAGTGAACACCAAAGGTCCAAAATTTCAATTTTATGGGCGGCGCAAGGGGAAGCCTTTGCGCCGTATCCATTCGGAGCTGATGCAAAGCCTACTGCCACAAGTGGCGGTGGATTTAACCCAACCACTGGCAGGCATGAGCGAACGCCGCATTCTTGAAATTGGATTTGGCGGTGGTGAGCATTTGGCTCATCAAGCAGCGCTCAATCCCACGATCAGCTATATTGGTGCTGAACCCTTTCTCAATGGCGTGGCCAAACTAATGGCAGAAATTGACGAACGCGAACTCACGAATTTGCGTGTTCACTATGGCGATGCCAGACCTCTGCTCGAAGCACTTCCGCCTGAAAGTTTTGAGCGTATCTATCTTTTGTATCCAGACCCTTGGCCAAAGTTGAAGCAAAAGAAGCGCCGCTTTGTAAATCCCGCCAATCTGGCGCATTTTGCGCGCGTGCTTAAACCTTCGGGGCAATTCTGGTTTGCCTCAGATATTGCAGATTATGTGGGCTGGACACGCACGCATGTGGCCGAATCCAAACTGTTTATCGAAGAACCAGATGATTCCACGCCTTTTGAGAATTGGCTGCAGACCCGCTATGAAGCCAAAGCGAAGCGTGAAGGGCGCGGTTCCAATTATCTACGGTTCATAAAGGTTTGAGGCCCATTTTCCCATCGTCACAAATCTGTCATAGGTTCATTCAGGCAATGAGGAATAAGGCGAGATGGTTGGATTTTTAAAGAGATTGATGCCGCGCGAAGACAAGTTCTTCGATATGTTTGAAGCTCATGCAGCAAAGTCACTGGCCGCGTCACAATCTCTTGCGGCGATTTTTGCCAACACTAAGACCATTGCAAAAAATTGCGCTGCCGTCATGAAAACCGAGGATGAAGCAGATCATATCGCCGCCGAAGTGAATGAAGGTTTGCGTAAAAGCTTCATCACGCCATTTGATCGCGGCGATATTGGCAAGCTGATAAATGACATGGATGATGCGGTTGATCAGATGAACAAAACCGCCAAAACGATTTTGCTTTATGAGGTCAAAACGTTTGAGCCCAATATGAAAGTCATTGCCGATGAAGCAGTGCAAATGACAAAGCTATTGACTGAGGTATTGCCGTTGCTGCGTAACCTCGGCCCCAACGCTGCGCGGCTTGATGTGCTTTGCAAGCAGATGATGGCCATTGAAGACGAGTCAGACCGCCACCATGAAAATGGTTTGAAGGCGTTGATGAAAGGCAAAGCCAAGAAAGACCCTATGGCCTTCATCATTGGCCAAGAACTTTTTGGCCATCTCGAAAAAGTCGCAGACAAACTGGAAGATGTTGCCCGCACGATTTCCGGCATCGTGATCGAACACGTATAAGCGGAGCGCGAAAACTCATGGACATGAGCATGATGAGTTTCACAGTGGTGGCACTGATCGTTGTGGCGCTGGCGTTTGACTTTATGAATGGCATGCATGATTCAGCCAATGCAATAGCTACAGTTGTTTCAACGCGTGTGCTGAAGCCATTTCAAGCGGTTCTTTGGGCAAGTTTTTTCAACTTCGTCGCCTTCTTTATTTTCAAAGCCAGTGTCGCCACCACCATTGGCAAGGGCATAATCTCACCTGATCTGATCGATAATTCCGTCGTATTCGGCGCACTTGCTGGAGCCATTTCTTGGAATGTGATTACTTGGCTATTAGGCTTGCCTACGTCATCATCCCATGCCTTGGTGGGCGGAATTGTTGGTGCCGGTGTGGCCAAGGGCGGGATGGAGGCCATCGTCTGGCACGGACTGTCCAACACCATTTATGGTATTGTCATTTCACCCTTCACGGGCTTTGTGATTGCCGTTCTGTTGATGATCTTAATGAGTTGGGCTTTTGTGAAAGCCAACCCAGCCTGGGCCGATGGTATGGCGCGCAAAATGCAGCTTGTTTCATCAGCACTTTATTCAATTGGCCATGGCAGCAATGATGCGCAAAAAACTGCAGGCGTGATTGCTGTGTTGTTATATTCCAACCATATTTATAAAACCTTCACGGTGCCCAATTGGGCAATCTTTGCATGCTATGTCACAATGGGTGTGGGCACCATGCTCGGTGGCTGGCGCATTGTGCATACCATGGGCTCAAAGATCACCAAACTATCGCCCATGCAGGGCGCTTGCGCCAATTTGGCTGGCGCTATCACCTTGTTCATGGCGACAGGCCTTGGTGTTCCGGTTTCAACCACTCACACAATCACCGGTGCAATCATCGGCGCAGGCACCGCAAAACGTGCCTCATCAGTGCGCTGGGGTTTAGCTTCCAGCATAGTCTGGGCTTGGATCATCACCATGCCTGCAGCAGCACTTATGGCTGCGGTATTTTATTGGCTGGTGAGTTTCCTGCAATGAGCAAGCAAGCGGCAAAAAAGCAAATTGCTGCACTGCCTTATCGCAAACATGGCGAGGGTATTGAGGTTTTGCTGATCACATCGCGCGAGACCAAAAGATGGGTGATCCCCAAAGGTTGGCCCATGCGAAATTTAGCCGACCATAATGCCGCAAAGCAGGAAGCTTTTGAAGAAGCGGGCATCGAAGGCAAGATCGGCAAAAAATCGATGGGCTCGTTCACTTACAACAAACGCATGAAATCGGGCCGCATGCAGGTGGTCCAAGTGACGGTTTACGCCATGGAAGTCAGCCGCCTGCTCGATAAATGGCCTGAGCAAAATCAGCGCAAGAGGCAGTGGTTTGCCATGAGGGAAGCAGTCGAGCGGGTGAATGAGGATGGCTTAAAGGCAATTGTTGAAGCGGCGTTGGCTTAGCGGCCGATTTTCTTGCTCGGTTCGCTTATTTTAGCCCTCTTGTGTTTTGAAGTCCGAGAGCCTATATAGCCCTCAAGAATTCACAACATCGTAGATCTGATGGGGTGGGTCCCGAAAGGGGCCCGCTTTTTTGTTTGGCTAAGAGACTTGGAAAATAATAACGAACAAAGATTGTCCAGAGAAGAAGGCCCCGCCGCGCGCGTGGCGGCGTTGGCTGAGCCTGTGCTGATCGACATGGGCTTCAGGCTGGTGCGTATTAAAACCTTTGGGTCTACCGTGCAGATCATGGCTGAGCGGCCAGATGGCACTTTCACTATTGATGATTGTGAAAAATTCTCGCGCAGCTTTTCGCCGATGTTGGATGTGGCCGATATCATCTCTGCGAAATATCATCTTGAAATTTCATCTCCCGGCATTGATCGCCCGCTGGTGCGCGCCGCTGATTTTGAAACTTGGGCGGGCCATGATGTGAAGATTGAAATGGCCGTGCCGCAAGCTGGCCGTAAGCGCTTTCGCGGCAAGCTTGAAGGATACCACGAAGGCGAAGTGCGCCTGTTTATTGATAACCCTGAAAAGGGCGGAGAGCCGCTGCTGGTTGGCCTGCCATTCGCAGATATTGCCGAAGCCAATCTGGTTCTCACTGATGAATTGATCGAAGCCGCCAAAGCCCGCTTGGCCGTCACAGGCTATGGCGACGGCGCTGAGATCGACGAAGACCAAATTAAAACTGAAGAGGAAGACACCAATGGCTAACTCGCCTGTTTCCGCCAACCGCTTAGAGCTTTTGCAAATCGCCGATGCGGTGGCGCGAGAAAAATCCATCGATAAATCCATTGTGCTGGAAGCGATGGAAGAAGCCATCACCAAAGCCGCCAAGGCGCGCTATGGCCAGGAAAATGAAATCCGCGCTGAGATTGATCCAAAGACCGGTGAAACCCGCCTCAACCGTCTTTTGATGGTGGTGGAAAAGATTGAAGATGAAGCCAAGCATATTTCTCTGGCTGAAGCCACCAAGCGTAACCCCGCCGCCCAAGTTGGCGACTATATCGCCGAAGCTTTGCCGCCGATTGAATTTGGCCGTATCGCCGCCCAATCTGCCAAACAAACCATTGTGCAAAAAGTGCGCGATGCAGAGCGTGAGCGTATGTATGCCGAATATAAAGACCGTATTGGCGAAATCATTTCCGGTCTCATCAAGCGCGTTGAATATGGCAATGTGATTGTTGATCTCGGTCGTGGCGAAGGCATCATCCGCCGTGATGAAGCGCTGCCGCGTGAAACGCCGCGCCAAGGTGACCGCATCCGCGCCTATGTTTATGACGTGCGCCGCGAACAACGCGGGCCACAAATTTTCTTAAGCCGCACTCATCCGCAATTCATGGCCAAACTGTTTGGCCAAGAAGTGCCAGAAATTTATGATGGCATTGTTGAAGTGGTTTCGGTGGCGCGTGACCCATCCAGCCGCGCCAAAATCGCGGTTCGGTCGCGTGATAGTTCCATTGATCCAGTGGGTGCTTGCGTTGGTATGCGAGGCTCCCGCGTGCAAGCGGTGGTCAACGAGCTGCAGGGTGAGAAAATTGACATCATCCAGTGGTCAGAAGATGTGGCCACCTTTGTGGTGAATGCACTGGCTCCGGCCGAAGTGGCCAAGGTTGTGCTTGATGAAGAAGTTGAACGCATTGAAGTTGTCGTGCCTGATGAGCAATTATCATTGGCCATTGGTCGCAGAGGCCAGAATGTGCGCCTGGCCTCACAACTCACCGGCTGGGATATTGATATTATGACGGAAGCTGAAGAATCTGAACGTCGCCAAAAGGAATTCGCAGCCAGAACTGCCCGCTTTGTGGCCGCTTTGGATGTGGATGAAACTTTGGCCCAGCTTTTGGCCTCGGAAGGATTTGATAAAGTGGAAGAAGTGGCAATGGTTGATCCAAGTGAAATCTCCTCAATCGAAGGATTGGACGAGGCGACGGCTGCTGAGTTGCAAGAACGCGCCAAGGCTTTCATTGAACGTGAAGCCACTGAATTGGAAGACAAGCGTAAAGCGCTGGGTGTCACCGATCAGCTCAAGGCTTTTGAAGGCCTAACTCCATCTATGTTGGTGGCTTTAGGCGAAAACAAAATCAAAACGCTGGAAGACTTTGCTGATTGTGCCACCGATGATTTGATCGGCTGGAATGAGCGCAAGAATGGCGAAACCATTAAGCATCCGGGCGCTCTTACTGGCCAAGATGTTTCGGTGGCTGAAGCCCAAGACATGATTATGAAGGCGCGTTTGCAATTGGGTTGGATTGAGGCACCTGTCGCTGAAACAGAAACTGTGGAGGCGCCAACTGCTTGAGTGAAGTCGAAGTCTTGCCCGAGCGTACGTGCATCATCACCCGCCAGCAACGGCCGGAGGAAGAGCTGATCCGTTTCGTGCTATCGCCGGAAGGTGAAGTGACCCCCGATCTTAAGCGCAAGCTACCGGGTCGTGGAGCTTGGGTTACTAAATCTAGGGTTGACTTGGCCGAGGCGGTATCGCGCAAGGCTTTTGCCAAGGCTTTTGGCGAAAGCGCCAAAGCTGCGGCGGATTTGCCCGATTTGGTTGCCAAGCTGATGCGGCACGATTTGGTTCAGGCCCTGTCTCTGGCGAGGAAAGCGGGCTTGGCTGTGGCGGGCTTTACCAAGGTCGAAGATGCCGCCAAACAGGCTAGCATTTTGGCGGTTATTCACGTCACCGGGGCGGCACCCGATGGGGTAGCAAAGGTAGACCGTCTCTGTGGCCCTGAGGCCGCAGTGTTGGATTTCTGGCGGCCTGATGAATTGGACTTGGCATTTGGCCGTGAAAATGTGGTACATGCCGCCCTTAAACGCGGTGGTAGCGCGCAAAAGGTGCTAGACTTGGCCGTGGCCTTGGGGCGTTTTGAAGGTTTGAAGTTGAAGGGTTTGAATTAGGATTGCATGAGCGACAATAACAATAGCGACGACAAGCAAGGCTCGCGCCCGTCTGTTAATTCAGGCGGCGCAAATACATTGAGCCTGAAGCGCCCTTCACATGAGCAATCTCGCGTGAAGCAAAGCCTCGCCCATGGCCGTGGCAAAACTGTGGTGGTTGAAACCAAGCGCAAGCGTTTTGGTGATGACAGACCAGCAGGCGCACCTGCTGGTGAAGAGCGTTCAAAATTTGTGGCTCAGCCGCGCGTAGCTGATACGCCTGCGCCGCGCCCAGCAGCACCGCAATCCCCACGCCCAGGTGTGGTCTTACGCACTTTGTCGGCTGATGAGCGTGAGGCGCGTGAACGTGCCCTGTCAGACAGCCGTGTGCGCGAAGCCCAAGAACGCAAGCGCCAAGAAGAAGATGGTGCACGGCGCAAAATTCAAGATGAGCATGATGCGGTTGAGCGTGAAGCTGCAGCTAAACGCAAGGCCGAAGATGATGCCCGCCATAAGGCGGAAGATGACGGCAAGCGTAAAGCTGAAGAAGCTGCACGCAGGCTTGCCCCAAAGCCTACCAGCACGGCACGCCCTGCTGATGCCGATGATGATGATCGCCCGCGCACCAGACCTGCTGCACCACGCCCATCGGGCGGCGTTGTTAAACGCATTATTGTAGCCCCTGCACCAACGCGCACCAAAGCCGATGCCGATAAGCGTCGCGGTCGCCTGACTGTTGAAAACGCTCTGAATGAAGATGAAAATTCACGCGGTCATTCCATCGCTTCATTCCGCAGGCGAACTGAACGCTTGAAAAAGCAAGCGCAAGGTTTCCAAAAACCAACTGAAAAAGCCTCGCGCGAAATCATCATTCCTGAAACCATCACCATTCAGGAACTCTCTAACCGCATGGCTGAACGTGCGGTA